>NZ_QSTQ01000015.1:0-61138 GCF_003438275.1 Collinsella sp. OM07-12 | reverse complement strand
CGACGCGCCGGACCCCGCCGCGCCGGCCGTGGTCGCGGCGCACGCCGCCAGCAAGGGCCGGAGCGGATCGCGCAAGATCAAGGCGTCGCCCGGGAGGTCGGGCGTTACCGTCAGCCGGCGCCGCGTCTGCCGCATCATGAGGGAGAACGGCCTGGCCGGCGCATACGGCAGGAAAAGGTTCAAGGTGCACCCCGGGGCGATCAACGAGGCCGACGTGTCGAACGTCGTCGCGCGCGGCTTCGGCGGCAGGGCGCCGTACACCCATATATGCAGCGACCTGACCTACGTGCGCGTCGGGGCCTCGTGGAACTACGCCTGCCTGCTCGTCGACCCCTGCAACAGGGAGATCGTCGGTCACTCCGTCGGGCCCAGGAAGGACGCCCGGCTGGTCAAGTCGGCGTTCGCGACGGTCTCCTTCCCCATCTCGGACATCGAGGTATTCCATACGGACCGCGGCAGCGAGTTCGACAACGCCGAGATCGACCTGATGCTCGAGACCTTCGGCATAGAGAGGTCGCTGTCGGCCAAGGGCCGCCCCCCACGACAACGCCGTCGACGAGTCGACCAACAGGATACTGAAGGCCGAGCTCGTCCACCGCGAGACGTTCGGCACGACGCGCGAGCTACGGGCCAAGCTCTCGGACTGCGTGCACTGGTACAACAACTTCAGGATCCACTCGACGCTGGGCCACATGTCTCCGGTCGAGTTCAGGGAGGCGGGGCTGTCCCTCCCGGAATCTTCCAAATAGGTGTTCCCAATCCAGCTAGGGACCTGGTGGGGATAGCCGTCCCGGCGGAGGAGTGGCCTCTCACGGTGCAAACCGACGGCGGCGCCGTCTGCATGTGGCGCAAGTGGCGCTAAGCGTGCGGCTCCGGGGGATTGCGTCGAAAATGTTGGTGTAAGGGTGGCTCCCTAGCGTCCGTTTAACGAAGAGCGGCCTTCGTCCTAGAATCTGAAATCACCACAACAACAGGTTCTAGGAAAGGACGAAGACCGCTATGGAAATCTTATCAGACCCGAAGCCGGACATGCTCGCCATGCCGCGGTTCGACGACGGTGCCATCGACATGCAGGAGCTGCTCAGGCGCCTCGCCGAGCAGGTCGTAAACGCCGTGATGGACGCCGAGGCCGACCAGCTGTGCGGCGGCGGGGCGAACAGCCGCAACGGCTACCGGGAGCGCGGCCTCGCCACCTGCGTCGGCACGCTGACGCTGCGCATCCCGAAGCTCCGCACCGGCTGCTTCTTCCCGGACGACGTGATCGAGCGCTACCAGCGCGTGGACCGCGCCCTCGTGGCCGCCGTCGCCGAGATGTACGCCACCGGCACGAGCACCCGCAAGGTGCGGCGCGTCGCGGAGAAGATGGGCGTGTCCAGGCTCTCCAAGGACCAGGTGAGCGCCATCGCGTCGAGCCTTGACGCCGACATCGAGGAGCTCTGCGCGAGGCCCCTCGACGGCTCGCCGGTGCCCTACGTCTGGCTCGACGCCACCTACGTCAAATGCCGCCGCGGGGGCCGCGTGGCCTCCACGGCCGTCGTCACGGCCATCGGCTGCGACGCGGGCGGCTGGAGGCGCGTCCTGGGCGTCGACGCGGTGGACACGGAGTCGTACGACTCGTGGCTGGCATTCCTCAGGAAGATCCGCGACCGCGGCGTCTCCGGCGTGGAGCTCGTCGTCTCCGACGCGCACGCGGGCCTCGTCGCGGCCGCGGCGGAGGTCTTCCAGGGGGCGGCATGGCGGCGCTGCGCCGTCCGCCTCATGCGCGACTGCATGCGCGAGGCGGGCTCCCGGCGGCTCAGGCGCCGCGTGGGTAGGATCGTCTCGCAGGTGTTCCGCGGGCGCGACGCCGCCACCGTGACCGCCATGTACCACGTGGCGTGCGACATGCTGGAGGGGTGCTGCCCGAGGGCGGCGGCGATCCTCGAGGAGGCCGAGCCGGACGCCCTGGCATACCTCGACTTCCCGCCGTCGCACTGGAAGCGCCTGCGCACCAACAACGTCCAGGAGCGGACGAACCGCGAGATAAAGCGCAGGTCGAGGGTGGTGCAGGCGTTCCCCTCGACGGCGTCGCTGGTGCGGCTGGCAGGCGCGGTCATGTGCGAGCAGGACGAGACATGGCAGGAATCCAGGTACTTCTCGGAGGCGAAGATGAGGGAGCTCTACGACGAGGGCCGCACGCGCGGGCTCGACGGGACGGTCGACTGGTCGCGGCTGGAGGCTGAGGCCAGGAAGATGATCGAATCCGGCCTCGAGCTTGCGGACAGGATCGAGGCGGCATAGGATATCAACCGTATTCCAGGTTCCTGGACGCCGGGCCGACTCGCTTCGGATCGGACGCTACACCAACTTTCGCGACACCACCCTCCGGGGTGGTGCGCTCGATGTCGAGGAGGGCCCGGAGCCCCGACAACGCGCGCGCCGAGAGGTTCTTCGGCACGCTCAAGTGCGACTTCTTCGAGGGCAGGGACTTGGCCGGCGTGCCGTTCGACGAGTTCTCCCGCCTGATCGGCGAATATATCGAGTGGTACAGGGACGACAAGCTCAAGAAGGACCAAGGATGGAAGACCATTAGGGAGTATCGCGGGGAGAGGGGCTATGCGGCATAGCGCCGGGACATGGTCCGGAAAAACGTCCGAGGTCCTAAGTATCCCAATTCATTGCCCCGGGGTACAACGCAACTATCCAAATCATCCAGCAAACTAATAAAGCAGTAAATGGAATAAGAAACGGATGTTTACGGAAATGTTCAGCTAAAAGGCAATACAAATGTTCCTTCGCATCTTCAATGCGCAATCACGAACTGGCAGTAACATCGATTCCAAAAACACGAAGATCAAGCAAAATAAAAATGTAAGGACTATCATTTGAAAGATAAGGCTGGAAGTCGAAGCAGATTTATAGCCCTTAATTGCAATATTCGCTCCAAATGAAAACGCAAAAGCCAAGCTGGCTCCACAAACCAATAGCAAAATGTCAGAACCATCAATCAGACGGCCTTTATTTATTTACCTAATCATTGACCCCAATGTCCTCTACGTAGTTAACGAATTTATATTTGTAATCATCGAAACTATGAGAAGGGAATAAACCAAGATTCCACTAGATAATATAGGGCAGGATTAGTGGAAACAAGCTGCCCGTATCTACCAATGGAAAACAGATTTAGAGCGGAAAGAAACATACCTATAATTACTAGGGCCGAAAAACAGCCGATAATATGATTTCGCACATTCATGGTTGCAGCGCTTAATAATGAAAGCAAACAAAGTACACTCGCGATAACCGCAAGCCAAGCAAAATCAGATTGATAGCGCATCGAGATACTAGCGACCTGAACATCCGTAATTGCAAAGACCAGCATGAGCGCAATACAGACAATAACAAACAGATTAATATCTGTCGGTCTTTTTTGTTCGCCTCTAGCAACTAACGGCCAGGTAAAAATAAACAGACATGCCGGAGAAAATGCAAATAGCCCGCCATAGTAAGGCTCAATATGGAGCTCGCCATGATAGCTAGACAGGCCGCCAATTTCAGAGAGGAACGGAAAACTAGGTTCAACCCTCAACGGCTGACAGAAAAACATATATACACCCCCGAAAGCACGCGAAAGAGGATGCGCTTGATGAACCATATCAAAACCAGTCAAATTGTAAGAAGCACCAAATTCAGTAAAGGAATCAAAGCGCAAATAGTTATAAATCAGAGCCCCAACACCAACAACAAAGAACGGCAATATCACTGCGAAAGTATTTACAAGTCCTTTTTTAGAGAAAAATAGTCGATCTTCAGTTAACTCAGTCCAAAAGATTGGAAAGGCAAATAAGCAAACCAATACATACGCAGGGCGACATTCGAGAGTGAGGGCTATGCAAAGTGAGCCCAACACAAGCTCCGTTATTTTGAGATTATTCTCAGCAGAGTGAATCCAAAACGCCAAGCCCAAGAACGAAAAGCCTAATCCAGACAGTATGGGCAGAGAGTAAACAGTTGGATAAAAAACTTGCGTCAAAAGTCCCCCTCCAAAAGAAAGCAGAAAACAGGCGAGGAGAAAAATGCCGAATGACGCAGACTTGAAATATCGCCGGATAAGTTGATAAATTAAGCACGCAGCAGAACAAATAAAGAACACGGCATATAAAACGACAGCATAATCCGTGCGTAAATCAGAACCTGTAACCAACTTAAACGGAACAAAAGTCAATAGAGCGGGGAGCACCCCAAAATATGAATAATAATGACCATTATAGTATGCATAATCCCAATACGTTGCCTCACCAGTTTCTTGTGATAAAGCGGCTCGTGCTCCTGCATCATAAGGGTTACTCATATCGTCGAGCCAAGACGGAGGGGTTAAATCTAGATATAGATGTCCTTCCAATAGAGCGTTAGACAAATGGTTGTACTGATTCTGATCTTGAATAAAGCTACCGTTCTCTGTATAGGCATCACCAGAATACAAATTAACGCCAGGCTGAATAAGTTTGCCAGTAGCAGCCGCAAAAAGAACTACCCCTAAGATCAGAGCGACCGTGAGGCGCATTTGAATCGAATCAGAAAGGTCCAAGGGCATAGCAAACAGACGCGACTTAGAGCTAAATGCATAGACTAGATATCCAAGAACACAAAGTACGACAAATCGGATTGGTGAAAAATAAAATGGCACATGTCGATTAAAGGAAATGTTTACAATCGAAAAACTATCGCCTTTAGCAACCTGTGGATAAATGTTAACCTCATCAACCTCCCCAGCTGGATGTATTCGAATATAGTGAGATGTAGATAGCAGATTACACACTGTTTGTGCCCCCACGGGCATCGGGGTTTCAGTATTTCCAGTGTCTTTTATTGATATTTTATAATTGACACCCGTTCCAACACGCAATGAGTAGGCCTCTTGCTTCAGAGGCTGAATGTGAACATTCTGGATGTTCACAGAGTTAAAGCGAAATGAAAGACGGCCGCCTTCTTCTGTCATTTTATAGGTTTGCTCATTGATTTTTTCAATGCCATTAAGGCTCACGGACGAACAAGGAACTGTTTGAAAAGCAAATGATTCCCAAAACGGAAAATTAAACAGGAACAACTCGAGTAGAAGCACGATAAATAGTGGTCTTAATTTACGTGGTATTAAATACTTCTTACTAGTCATATCTTCTCTCACATGTAACTCGTTCGATTAATGCATCGGATCGTTAGATGAAACGCCCGAAGGAGCCGTGGGGAGCTAAAATCCAGTCAAAATCAATATCATGACAAGTTATCCCCCATCGTCAAATGTCTCTCCAACCCCTAGGCCTTACAAGCGCGACCATGATTTTCATAGATAAATCTAGAGTAACATAAGAAGGAGGATTGACCGTAGTCCCCATTTGTTTGATAGACACCGAGCACCTATTCCACCTCCCAGTTTCCAACAGACTAAGCCGTATCATTAAGAACAAAGCGCTGGCGAATCTGCCTCAAAGCAGAACCGTAATGATCCGATGCTTCGCACTCACCCCAGAACATATCGTCAATCTACGAAACAATGTGAATATCGAATGGAGCGGGTGAACATTGGCGTCTGGACTAAAATTACCGCCATTTACATCAAGCGCCTTTGAGACTTTGCATTACAGATAGCATGGTGGCCATCGCAATATTCGAAGCTGAAAAGCTGAGCAAGCGTTCTATTGCTGTTGCAGGACTAAAATATCGCTTCGTTCGAGCTTATGCTACAGGCATCGCCAATGACCTTAGCGGTGGAACTGCAAGCGCGACTTAATTTGAAATAACCCTTCGGAAGGATATCGCCTCATTTTGCGACCGACGGGGACGTACCCAACAGGGCAAAGCGAGAGGCGCCCTCATTAGAGCTCAGCTCAACGTTTACACCATTGGACGCGCCGGATCCTCTCGATCCAAGATATAAACCGGGCCTCAGAGCGCTCTCAATGAGATATGTACCATCAGGCTGCTTGGCGGCAATCCACTTTTGAGCATACGTGCCGTTGGAGGCGTACTGGGCAATGTTTGTTCCAGCGGAAGCGTTTCCTCCGGCAACATCAATCACCTTATGAGAGCCAACATTAGTAAACGTAACATAGCCCTTATCGTCATGAGAAACGACCCAGCGCTGGGCATTGCTCATGTTCGACCTATACAGCTGGATATTGGCACTATTGCCTTTTGAGCCGCCAGTGACATCCAAGACAAACGAGCAGTTCTTGCTCAAGCTTACGAGATACTCGCCGTCTGCCAAATCGGAAACGTGCGCCTTGGCCTCAGCGTCTTGCTCGGAGCGCAAGCACTTAAAGCCAGAAGGTGTAAATGCGACCGAAAGTTCACGGGAATCGCCTCTGGAAACCGTGACCAGCTTACCGGAGGCGTTTGCGCCTAGAGCACAGCCAGAAACGGCGTTAACGATACGGTACGAGCCATTACCAGCGTCTTCGATAGCCCAGTAATAATTGGACGACGAGGGCGAAGCGCTCCCCTGCTTAACAGCAGCCCCGGGAACTATATCCCCGTCCTGGGCAAATAGATAGCGATAGGATTTTGCAGACTTGATTGCGTAAAGACCCTTGGCGGCATCATATTCAAAGCCAAATCCCTGCGCAATAGTCCCGTTAGGGCCATACAGCTGGATAGCGACACCGCTATCCATGCTACCGCTGGTCACATCAAAGACTCGGCCATCAGGAGCCGTTACGACAGCAGACTGAGAATCAATTATTTGACCCTTAGAAACATCTCCGGCTGTATACAGGCGAAATCGCTGGGCATCGGTACCATTATCTTCATAAACTTGAGCATTTGCTCCATTCGAAGTGGCCCCACCGGCAAGGTCCAAGACAAAATCGGTCTTAAGCGCGGAACAGATCTTAACCGAGCCGCCGCCGCAATTTACAAGAATCCACTTCTGAGCCCAAGACCCGTTAGGCGCGTATTGCTGAACATTGGCGCCGGCTTTCTTGCTGCCGCCGGAGACGTCTAAAACCTTGCCCGAACCTACATTGGTGATGGTTACATAGCCATTCTTGTCATACGTAAACGTCCAGCGCTGAGCCGGCGTGGCGTTAGATGCATACACCTGCAGATTTGCACCGGACTTCGTAGATCCGCCGGAAATATCGAGGACCTGCCGCTCGGATATGGAACCAATGGCGTATTCGACGCCCTCCCTTACAAGCCCTCTGCTGGAAGCAGCAAGATCATCAAGCTCTTGGCGAACGGTGCGCGCCGAAGCGAGCGTCCATTTTTGAGCATCAGATCCGTTATAGGTATAAATCTGCAGCGCGGACCCACTCACGTCATTAGCGCCAGGAACGTCAATGGCTTTGCCGGACTTAGAATTTATGAATGAATACTTGCCATTACCACAGTCAATAACAGACCAATGCTGAGCGCTGGTGCCATTAGAGGAGTATTGAGAGATGGCACCGCCGTTGGAAACGGAGCCCCCTTGAGCCTCAAAAGGCTTACCTGAGTTAACGTTTACGATTTCGTACAGGCCATTACCGACCTGCTTAAAAGCAAACATCTGCGCCTGGCTGTTGTTGGCAGTGTAAATCTGGAGACGCGCGCGATCGTCAGAAGACCCACCGTTGATATCCATGACCAGCTGCGGGTTGAGCGAACTCTTAATAACAAAAGCTTTGTCGGTCTCTACGGTCGAGGAAGAGGCAAAGGTAAAACGCTGGGCATTCGATTTATTCGGAGCCCAAATCCTAACCGAAGTACCATCCGAAGTGCTACCGTTGCAAAGATCGAGCGCCCAGTTACCCAGAGCGGACTGAATATAAAATCCGCTATCGGCAACACGAATATGCCAAAGTTGACGACTGTCTTGAGCATAAGCGGCCTGAACAACCGAAGAACCACTTTGTGCATTGTCGCCGGCAACGGATAGATATTGTCCAGTAGATTCGCTCTTAATTCGATAGGCCCCGGAACCAGCCGACTCAAGACGAAAGCGCTGATTTGAAGACCCTTGAGCATGGAACAAAGAAAGCTGCCCGTCATCACCAACAGTAACGCTCGAGGAATCCTGCGCTATCGAATCGATATAGTAAATCCCGTCTGCGAGAGCATAATCGGGCAGATTAACTACGTTGACAAAATCAGCCGAGGAAAAAGCATTCATGTCAACAGTGTTGGCAGTGATGCCATCAAGTCGCTCCGACGAAGTGTACTGCCATCCGTACTGTCCGGCGCAACTAAACGAAGTTCTAAGCTTGGGGCCGTATTCCGCAATCCAAGACACGCGGGGGCGCACACTTGCAGCTTTGAGATAGGTATCCGCGTACCAACGACCAGAATAAATGGATACGTTGTTAATGCCAAAACCAGAGAGCGTATTAAAATACGCATTCACGATGCCCTCGTACGCAGAGGCGCTATTAGGCGATATCGCATTACCGTTGCTGTCATAGAACGATTCAAGGTCATAAAAAATCGGCAGCGACAGATCATACAGGCTGTACTTATTTATAATCTGTCGGGTAAAGTACGCCTCGCCTGTAGCATCATTCGAATTCTGAGCCGTACTAAAGATATACACGCCAAAAGGAATTCCCAAGCGGCGAACCTCACGCAAATTGCGCTCGAACTGTTTGTCAAAATGGGTCGCCGAATAACCAAAGCGCAAAATTACAGCATCAACGCCAGAATTTTGAACCTTATTCCAGTCAATCGACCCCTGCCACTCAGAAACGTCAATGACCTTTAGTGCCGGAGACGCAAAAACCTCGCCATACCCGTTATAGAACACTTTAGAAGCGTTCGTGCCACTCCAATAGGGAGACCCGCTTGCAGAACGATCATCGAGCGCGGCGGCAAGCGGCTCACCCTCCATCGAGCTACCGGCGGTATAGTCGTTGGAATCATCCGCGGGATGCGCCTCACCATAGGCAAGACGCTCCTCTAGAGATGCATCGACCGGGAGCGAACCATCGTCGGCAAAAACAGGGGTTGCCCCCAGGCTGCAAAGCAGACCGAGGGCAACCAATAGCGACGATGCGAGACAAGTTTTCTTGCGCATAACCATCAACCTAAATCCAAACTAACAAAGGGCGATATTACGATACCAACCCCAAAGCGGCGTATACGTGGTTCCATAATAATTGACCCAGTCATTAAGCCCGCGAACGTTAACTCGACCAATGTTCTCAATAACTTTGCCATCGCCAATATAGATTGCAATATGGCCCCAAATGAACCCTGCCCACGTATTGGAGTGAGACGGAACATCAATAATCATAACAACTATCCAATTGGTTCGATCACCATCCTGCCAACATGCCCAAAACCTGTCTCAGACATATACCTCGATTTACGAAAAGAGAATTACACAAACGGACGAGCAGCACCGATCGGGTTGCCGCGCTCGTAAACGCCGTGAACACCGACACCCTGCTTGGGCCAAGAGTCAATCATGCGCCCGCCGCCCAAATAGATGGCAATATGGCCGCGGTAGTAAACGACGTCGCCGCGTTGCATGTTACCAACACTTACGGGCATAAACGTTCCGTTGTTATACCAATTCATAGAGTTGTACGTCTGCCATGCAAGCCAACGATGGTTATAGGGGTTGTAGATACCCATATCCATACCCGTGGCATAGAGGCACTGCAGCACAAAGCCAGAGCAATCGACGGCACCACCAGGCGCGGTAGAGTAAGGCTCGATATACCTCGTACCAACATACTCATAGGCACGCTGGATAAAGGCATTGACGCAGTCATCTCGTGTGGCATCGATCGCAATACGAGACGGCGTTACATAGGTGAACTCGCCCGTACAATAACTTGGAAGCCTTACCGTCAAGCTACTTACCTGGGGGTAGTTCGCAGGGTTCTGATAACCAATCTTCGCAGGACGTTCGGCAGAAAGAGCACGCCAAGACTGAGCAGCGGAGCCACTATAAGACCAGAGCTGGACATTGGCTCCATTCGCAGTGGCCCCGTCGCTTACCTCCAGGACCTTATTGCCACAAGCGGAAACAATCTTGATTCCACGCTCCCCCATTTCGAAACGCCACTTCTGCGCGTTCGACCCATTCCACTGCCACTGCTGAACGTTCGCTCCATCCGCATCAGAACAGCTATAGACGTCAAGAGGATAGGCGGAACAACAAGCCGTAAGCGAATACCAGCCGTCGCCGACGCCACGAACCCACATACGCTGACTCAGCGTACCGTTAGAAGCATAAATCTGAACGTTTGCACCATTTGCACGAGAGCCACCGGCGACATCGAGCCGCTGGTCGGTAGCATGCATGGGAGCAAACTCATAGAAACCGTCAGAAATAAGGGGGGCAGACGCGATGGTCCACCCTTGCGCCGCGGACCCATTCTCGTCGACGCAGACAACTGATCCACCAGAACCAGAGATGGACAGCACCTTACCGGTCTTTTTATTCTTAAGCTCAATCCCCTTCCCAAAGCAGATTTCAATCGACCATTTGGCCTCGTCGGCTTCATTATCAGAGATTTGAAGAATGGCACCGTCGGACTCTCGAGCCGAAAGATACTTGGCAGAATTGGCACATTGGAAGGAATAGCAGCCCTGGTCATCCTTACGAGCCCAGAATTTCTGAGCCAGGGTACCGTTTCCCGTATAAACCTGCAGCGGAGCTTCGTCTGCATAGGAACCACCGGTAACGTCGAGATATTTACCCGTAGAATCCGAACAGATGGAGTAGCAGCCCTCATCGAGCGAAACGGTAAAGACTTCGAAAGTCCAATGCTGTGCGGCACTGCCGGACTCATAGGCAGTCATCACGGAACCATCAGGTTTACGTTCCAGCACCAGATTGCTCGCAACGGAACGGATTACATAACTATCTCCATCGGGCTCAATTCGCCACTGCTGATTTGAGCCAATGCCGGGGAAATCCCACTGTTGAACTTTTGCGCCCGGGAAAATGTCGCCACTATCAAGATCAAGCCCCTTGGTAGACTTCGCCGAACGAATCGAGTAGAAACCCGTAGCGGAATCGAACGAGAGCTTAAAACACTGAGCCATTGTGCCATTTGTGGCATACGTTTGAATACGGGCGCCGTTGGAGAAGGAGCCACCCGCAACGTCAAGGCATGTGGAAGGATCGGAAACGGAATTAATCTGATACATGCCATCCGCAACCGATTGAGTGCCTGCCCCGACATGAGGATGCGCATCGATGGCAATGAAACGCTGCGCCGCAGAGCCATTTGCTGTCCAAATTTGAACATTTGCGCCATTAGAGACGCTTCCGCCGCTTACGTCTAAAACAAGGTTTCGTCCAAGGCCGGAATAAAACACGAATGACCCATTTGTCTGCTTAACAGGAATCCAACGCTGCGCGGCGGTGCCATTCACGGCATATTGCTGAACGTTGTTGCCGGACTTTTTGCCACCACCCGTAACATCGAGGGCTGAAGAGGTTCCTGCATGAGCAATCGTCACATAGCCGGTAGGCTGACCATTTGAGTCGAGCACATTCTTGATAACCCAGCGTTGAGCCGCGGTGTTGTTGGAGGCATAGATTTGGATGTTGGCGCCATTCGAAGCAGAGCCACCAGAAACATCGACAACACTTCGCGGTGATGAGTCCATACCGAGGGCGTAAGTTCCATCGGAGATCTGCAAGCCCTGCGCAGCAGCAAAGGCATCGACATCAGCCTGCGTCCAGGTAAAGCCCTTCGTCTGCGTCAAAGTCCAGGTAGCGGCATCAGTAGAGGTAACGGCAACGCCACTTTCAAACGAAAGATATAACCCATTAGCAGCGTTTTTAATGGCAAAACCCTCTCCAGAAGGCTCAAGGATCCAAAAACGATTCTTTGTATACGAACCGGTGTCATCAAGAGATCCGTAGAGGTGGGCGGCGCCGCGGGGTACGACGCTACCGTAATCGGCGTCAATCAACTTGCCCGAAACAAGCGAAGCAATCGTGTAATAACCGGATGCACTGTCATACGTAAGACGGAACGCCTGTGCAACGGTATCGTTCTTTGCATACGACTGAAGAGTCGCACCGGACTCAGCAGAAGCGCCTTTCACATCGAGCGCCAAGCCAGAAGATTCAAAACAATAAACACCGTCGGTGACATTCTTTCCTAAAGAGTCAACGACCGGATTGGAGTCAATTGCAAAAAACAGCTGCGCGGCGGTCTGATTGGCCTTATATAGCTGGACATTAGCTCCATCAGCAGAGCTACCGCCCGCGATATCGAGCACGTAATCAAAGTTGAGGGCGGAATGTATCGTCAAGCCTCCATCGGCGTCCTTAACGGCAATCCACTTTTGCGCGCGCGTACCGTTAGCCACATACTGCTGAACGTTACGACCCGATTCGGCTATACCACCAGAAACATCAAGCACCAAACCGGAACCGGTGTTTTCGAAAGTTAAAAAGCCGTTCTCGTCCTCATGTACTAACCAGCGCTGAGCTTTAGTCATATTCGAGTTGTACATCTGAACATTAGCGCCATTTGAGGAAGATCCGCCCGCAACGTCCCACACCTTGCGCGAGGCATTGCTGCAAGCAAAAACATATGTCGCACCGCCAGAAAGCGTCCCTTTGTTTTTAGCAGCTAAGTCCTCAACGCTCTCAGAATCTTGAGGCGTCGTACCATCGGCCGATTCGACGGCAGATGTCGACGAGTCTTCAGATCCCTCCTCGCTAGATAGCACAGTCGAGCTATTCGGAGCGAAGCTACCGTCACCGTCATCGGCAGCACCCAATTCGATTACTCGATTAGCATCGGATCCGTTCGTGGACACTTCATCGGCGAATAACGGAGACACTCCAACGGAGGAAACAAAAAGACCCGCAGCCAAAGCCACTACCGAAATAGCAGCTAGGCCGCGGGTATATCGGCTGCAACTCATATCAGACCCCCGATTCAAATTAACACTGAATCTATAATAGTTGATACGAGCCGCAATATTGTTGCAATTGGTTACTTAATAACGACCGCTTGCGCACCTCGTTGCTGGTAAACCCAAGCAATCCAATCGCGATCGTAGGTGGTATAGCCATCGATGGTATCGGAGATCATGACCTTGTTTGTTTGAGGGTTATAGCCCTTCAGAACAACCGTATGCGAGTTAACGCAAGCAAAATATCCACCCTGTCGGGCATAGATATTTCCAACGTTGCCCTGATGAACGGTAGTCCAAATAATGACCGGATGTCCATCATCAAGGTAATTACAGAGGTCATACAGAGAGGTTCCCGACACGTCGTACGAACGCAGGCTGCTCCCCCTGCTTGCCAGGAAATTATTGGCAGCCCTATTGAGTCCAGGAGCGCAGATCTCGTTACCGTTGTTATAGCTGTGGGGATCTCCCCAGAAGCACCAGACAAAGTCCCAGGAGCTACGGGGAATCCATCGATCGGCCATCTCGCACGGACCAACACCAAAACCGTAATAGTTAAGGACGTTGGTCAGAGCCGCAGATTCACAGCCGTTGGGAAGACCAACGGAGTACTGATTGTAAACTGGGACAGCCAGATCTACCGCCTCGGGCGTATAGCTCGTCTGGGCAAAGTAGAATCCCTGCGCGTCGGAGCCATTAGCAGCGTAAATCTGGATATTGGCTCCATCATTAAGCGCACCTCTGTTCACGTCCAAAACGAGTGAGTCGTTAAGCGCAGAACGAATGACAAAGGAGCCGCCGCCTACGTAGTCAACACGCCAGCGCTGAGCGGAGCTTCCATTCCCCTGCCACTGCTGAACGTTAGCGCCCGAAGCACCCTGAGCATTCAGGACATCGAGATATTTTTTGCTTCGGCAGTTTTGAATCGAAATGCTTCCATCCGAGTTAACGCTGACGTTCCATTTTTGAGCGCCAGAATCATTGGAAGACCAAAGCTGCACGTTGGCACCGTTGGAACGAGAGCCACTCGCCACGTCTAGCACCTTAGAACGGTTAGAAGCAGCGGCAATAACATAGGTACCCGAATCAACTAACGAGCAGGCAGATAATTTGAAAGACTGTGCCAAGGTGCCGTCAGAATCATACATCCTAATATTAGTTCCATTGCTTGTTGAGCCACCTACAGCATCGAGGACCTTGCCGGTTGCAACGTTAACGAAGTTGATACCGCCCTTGTCAATCTGGGCGGTCCAAAGCTGAACATCACCATTATCAAAAGATCGGACGCAAACGTTACCATCTTCATCTGCCGTTAAGACCTTGCCAGACACCAGGCTTTCAACGGTATACGTATTATCACGGTCGGCAACCTTGGCAACTTTCCATTTCTGAGCAATCGACTTGTTGCTTCCATAGAGCTGAACGTTAGCGCCATCACTGGCCGAGCCGCCCGCAACGTCCAAAACAGCAGAGGAGGAAGCAGAGCTCGAAATGGTAAAGAAGCCCTCGGGCAAAAGCGAAGTCAGCTTTGTAAAAGCAAGACGCTGCGACGCGGAATCAGACGGGATATCTCCGTACACATTAGAGTTGGCAACACTTAGGACCAATCCGGTTGCTTTATTCGTTGCCGTATAGGAACCGTCGTCGTTACGAACAATGGAAAACAGCTGATTTGCGTTATTGCCGTCACCGCTCCATTGGTGAACATTTGTTCCAGGGCACACATTGCCACCATCGACATCGAGAGCCTTGCCAGACTGGGCGTTCACGATTCGATAGTAGCCATTCTCATATACAAATTTAAAGACCTGAGCAAACGTGCCATTAGCAGCATAAGTCTGGACGTTTGCCCCGTTAGAAGAGGACCCTCCGGAGATATCAAACACACGAGATGAATCCGATGCCAGCGAAATAGTGAACCAGCCGTCCAAACCAAGATCGTCGGACGGGGCTACATCGGGAACGGCCGATACAAAACGAACGTTTTGGGCGGCGGTACCGTTGCTCGCATATGTTTGAATATTGGCACCATTCGAGGAAGATCCGCCTGCAACATCTAGAACAAGATCGGGCAGAACCGCGGACTGCAACCGGAACGAGCCACCAGGCACCGAGGGAACGGCGATCCAGCGCTGGGCACGCGATCCATTGGATGAATACTGTTGAATATTGGTTCCCAACGTACAAGAACCGCCCGCAATATCAAGCACCTTGCCAGAGGAAAAGTTTTTGATAATCAAATAGCCGAGTTCATCATGCGAAATATCCCACTGTTGAGCCGCTGTCATATTCGACACATACGACTGAACGTTGCCGCCGTTGACTTTAGAGCCACCGTTCACGTCCAGAACCTTAGCTCCTCCGACGCCGAGCGCCAAGACATAGCGTCCATCAGCAATATTGCCAGCATTTTGCTGGGCAAGTGCATCCAGTTGTTCGCGCTGAACGTCTAAATTGAATAATGTCCAACGTTGAGCAATCGTGCCATTATCCGACCAAGTTCGCACGTTCGTGCCGTTACTTGTATTACCGCCGGCGATATCAAGGCAGATCGACGGATCAAGCGCAGACACCAGCTTGATGGAGCCCCCATCCTTAACGGCAATCCATTTTTGCGCCGCAGAACCATTTGACGCGTATTGCTGAACATTCGTTCCAGATTGAGCGCTTCCACCAGAAACATCAAGAACAAGACCGGAACCACTGTTGGTTAATGTGACAAAGCCATTTTGGTCATGAGAAACGGTCCACGTTTGTGCACCTGTGGCGTTGAGAGCATATACTTGGACATTCGCACCCGATGACCTAGATCCGCCCGCAACATCAAGCGTCTGCCAGGAACTTTTTGCCGAGCGAATATAGTAGGTGCCGTCAGCGAGGTCGGATGCGTGGGCGGCTGCAAGCTCGGCGAGGATGGCAGCCTTGGGCTTCTCGAGCGTAAACGTCTGAGCAACGGATTCGTTGGATTGATAGAGACGGATTTCTGTTCCGTTGGAATCGCTGGCGCCAGCGATGTCGATGGCAAAATCATCATCGACGACAGGCGAAAAGACATATCCACCGCCAACCTGTCGAGCATGCCATGCAAAGCCCCAAGCGCCATCATCGCCAGTATTCTGTGTAAGACGCGGATGGTCCGTGAAACGAGAGACGTCGTTTGGGTAGCAAAGGTACAACCCCGACTTAATGTTCTTAAAAGCGTATTGACGGCTGCCAAGATCAACAAGGACAAACTGCTGTGCAGCCGTCTCATTTCTACCATACAACTGTATCGCAGCGCCGGCGCTCACCGAACCGCCTGGAACATCGAGCACTCGATGCCCCGACAAAGTCGAGGTAAGAAAATACGTACCGGCATCAAGTGCCGCGTACTTAGAAGGATCAGAAGCCGTGGTAGAAGAGTCAGATTCTTTAACTGTGTCGCTTTCGTTCGCGTTAGTGTCTTGGACTGAATCGTTCGAAGACTGGATCTGCTCGGAATTAATCCCGTCCTTTGTTTGTTCAGATTCTTCAGCGACAGGACTAGCGGAAGATTCTTCAGCAAAAGCAGTCGAGCCCGATTTGAGAACGAGGGGTAAAGCCAGAAGCAACCCCAGGAATAATCCAACTCGTAATAGAGCGCAAACGCGTTTTTTATGACGCATAACATCCCCCAGACGATCTTGCCAACACCAACAAACACAACGCATTGAAACCTCAGGCAAACGCATATCCTTATTATCGAAGCATGCGATATTGCCTGCGATGAAAATGTTTACATGTTTGGTTCATTTAATCGCTGTTCAGCGCGACATGCAACCATTTGAGCAAAAAAGGCGGCTCACAAACTGCGAGCCGCCCCATGACAAGGATTAGTAATTGACCACTTTGGTTCCGTAGGGGATGTTGTCATAGATCCATTTAGCGTGATCAGTTGTAAGCCTGATACAACCTGCCGAAGCACGCCGCCCCATTGTGTGATCCTTCACATTAAACGTTCCCGTATAACAAGGCTGCGAATGGAATAGATAATCTCCGTAGAACTGTGTGTAGTACCAGCAGGTATACCCGTGTCCAAACGAAATGCCCTTTCCGTAAACAGAGAACTCACCCAACACCGTTGGCGACCCATTTTTGCCTGGAGCACACTGCCAGAAGGACCAGAGCCTCCAATTACCACGAGAGCCACTAAAAATACCCGTACGGCATCCAACGGTATCAGTCAAAATTAGCCATTCCGTGTTGCTGTTATACCACTGTGCACGGTTATACATTGCCTGCTGGTCGGCAGGCAGCGGCTGCACGTACGTAGTAGCTCCGAAGGTAAACCGCTGCGCCCCTGAATCGTTACTTGCGTACAGAGCAACGTTCGTTCCATTCGCATTGTTACCTCCAGAAGCATCGATAACGAACGCTCCATTCAGAGCGGAAGACAACTTAAATCCACCGGGTACATAATCGATATACCAACGCTGAGCAGCACTTCCGTTCCTAGACCATTGTTGGATATTGGTTCCAGAAGATGCAGCACCGTCTTTTACATCAAGAGCCTTGCCACTGGCGGCATTTACGATGTTGTATGAGCCATCACCGTTACGAGAGAAGTTCCATTTTTGAGCACCCGAATCGTTGTTCTGCCAAATCTGAACGTTTGCACCGTCCGAGTGCGATCCGCCAGAAACATCTAAGACCGAACTCGCGCGAGAAGCCATTCGGATGAAATACGTACCATTGTCGATGGTTGCCGAAGTAGCGCGCAGGCGGAATCTCTGCGCAGCGGAGCCATTGGAGAAGTGGACTTGAATATTGGAAGTCGATGCAAAATTACCGCCCTTCACATCAAGCGAAAGGTCTTGGTCATCCGCAGACACAAACTCAATACCATTGCTATCGATTCGCGCCACCCATTGCTGCGCCTTCACATCTGCCGGTGCCATCGTGCAAACATTGGTACCGGAAACAGCAAGTCTGCTAGTTGAGCAAACGGATTCAAACGTATAGGTATTCTTCGCTCCATCCACCTTTTTAAGCAGCCATTTTTGGGCGAAGGAACCATTGCTGGCGTAGAGCTGAACGTTAGCGCCGGAGTCAACAGATGCACCCGCGACATCAAGCACATAGGAGGAATTTGCAGACGGATAGACTTCATAAAGGCCTTCGCTCAGCAGGTCTTCTTGCTCAGCAAAAACAAACGACGTCTGGACGGAATCTCCCGCCGTAGCAGCGACCAGATTTGAACCGGATACCGCGAGCATGAGCCCTGTGCCCTTATTGATAAACGAATAGCTTCCGTCTTCATTGGCTACGACGCTAAAGAGCTGATTGTCGTTGGGGCTTTCATCCCACTGCTGGACATTCGTCCCGGGGACAACGTCGCCCGCTGCAACATCGAGCACCTTACCGGAACCAGCATTACACAGAACATAGTAACCGTCTCGATACTCAGCCTTAAATAACTGGGACAGCGTGCCATTGCAGGAATATGTCTGAACGTTGCCCCCGTTCTTCAATGATCCACCGGCAACGTCAAAGGCAACAGAGGCATTTGAGGAGGGCGAAATAACGCACCAGCCCTTGTCTTTCAAAATGTCATCGCACGGGTCAACTGACGCAGGGTTTGCGGCAATAAAAGTGAAGCGCTGCGCGGCAGTTCCATTCGAAGCATATAGTTGTACGTTTGTCTGAGAGTTCAGAGAGCCACCGGCAACGTCAAGCGTGCGCAGTTGCCAAACAGCAGAAAGAAGTCGAACGCTTCCATCGCCATTCGGTACCGCAATCCACTTTTGTGCATAGTTCGCATCGCCACAAGCCGCGTACTGCTGGACGTTCGTTCCCAGAGAAGTTGAACCCGCGGAAACATCAAGTGCTTTGCCAGACTTTACATTCGTTATCGTGAGATAGCCGTCATCGTCATGCGAAACACGCCAACGCTGAGCGGCAGTCGTATTCGATTGATAGATCTGCACGTTTGCACCGTTAGAAGCAGAGCCGCCGACAACATCGAGAACCATTCGAGACAAATCCGGACCGGCAGTTATCGCAAAGTCCCCATCTTTGACAACTTCTCGGTTATCGGAAGCGAGCTTATCGAGCTCGGAACGTACAGCCGTCGGATCCACAAAGTAGAAGGATTGGGCAGCCGTTCCATTTGCACTATACAGCTGAAGTCCAGCACCAGATGCTATAGAGCCACCGGGGACGTCGGCGACCTTTTGTCCGTTCAAGCCCGACACAATCCGATAGCGCTCGCCGTCTTTCTCGATGATCCACTTTTGGGCCTTGGTTCCATTGGCGGCATAGGTCTGCAGCTTCGTGCCGTTGGCGTCTTTGCCGCCCGCCGCATCCAGAACCGCACCAGCACCATGAATCGCAATGGTGCGATACCCGTCCGACGTAGTTGAGACATCGAACGTTTGAATCCAAGAGTAAGCAAACGTATCGAATGACAAAGAGCCACTAGCCGACTTCAGAGCAAACGAGTCGTTCGAAGCCAACACAGCATATGTTCCATCGGGAAGGTCAGCGAGATGCGCCGCCGCCCGATCATCGAGTTGCTGCTGCTCAGTT
Organism: Collinsella sp. OM07-12; assembly: GCF_003438275.1. NCBI lineage: Bacteria > Bacillati > Actinomycetota > Coriobacteriia > Coriobacteriales > Coriobacteriaceae > Collinsella > Collinsella sp. OM07-12. The sequence continues at coordinate 41,746 of NZ_QSTQ01000015.1, read as the reverse complement.
TTGGCAGGCGTTAGCACCCATCGCTGAGCAGCCGTACCATTTGCCTCATACAACTGCACGGCAGAGCCATTTGCGGCAGCTCCACCCGCCACGTCAATGGCAAACGACTGGTTGAGCGCCGAAATAAAGGTGTAGCTGCCATCGGCCTCTTTAATTGCAATCCAACGCTGCGCAAGGGTGCCGTTATCGGACCAAAGCTGAACGGGATTTCTATTGCTCGCGCTGCCGCCGGGAACATCAAGCGTGCAACCCTTGACAGAAGCAATGACAACAAAGCCATTCTGATCGTGAGACACACGCCAGACCTGAGCATTCGTCTTGTTCCCACTGTACAGCTGCGGCTTTCTACCAGCGGACGCCGTACCACCAGGAACATCCAGTACAAAATTGCTGTTAACCGAAGAGTCAAAAGTGTACAACCCATCCGCAAGGTCGTCGACGTGCTCGGAAGCAAAATCATAGACAGACTTGGACTTTTCCGGTTTCACAGCATCAGTCGAATCCGATGCATTCGAATCGAACGTGTTGTCCACGCACGTAGCTTCGTTGGTAACGAGCTCGGACTCGTTAAACTGGTCTGCAGCCATGGAGGCATTTGTATCTTGGCCGGTAGCCACGTTGTCTTCAGCAAATGCGGGAACGAGACATATTCCCAACAGAAGCACGATAAACACCGAAGCAAACATAGCTTTTCGATTGCCCATGTCTGTCCCCTTTCATACGGTTGCTTACACTCTATGCCAAGAAGCGCGCCCCATCGTCGAGAGATTCGTGAGCAGCGACAGCTTAACCCCGAAAGGCTAATCAGGTTAAAAGCATGTTGCTGTGGCACAATCGCGAAATCTCTGCTGCAAAGTCACCATGGATCGGCGCCCAACCAAGCTCGCGGCGGAGCTTGCTAGCGTCTATGGCGTATCGTCGATCATGGCCGGGACGGTCCTTAACCCAGTCAATAAAGTCTTCGTCTTTGCCCATTGCTTTAAGAATGAGCTTGAGAACTTCGAGATTGCTGCGCTCGCAATTGGCTCCGACAAGATAGGTCTCCCCGATCTTCCCTTTGGTCAAGATGAGCCAAACGGCGCGAGCGTGGTCATCGACATGAATCCAATCGCGTACGTTCAGACCGTCCCCGTACAATTTGGGACGCTCCCCGCGCCGGACGCATGCAATCGAATGCGGAATGAACTTCTCGGGGTGCTGATATGGACCATAGTTATTACAGCAATTAGAAATTGTTGCCTGCAGACCATAGGTGCGAATCCAAGCTCTCACAAGCATGTCAGATGCCGCCTTGGAGCTTGAATAGGGGCTACTCGGTCGATAAGGAAACTCCTCGGTAAATCTACGCGGATCATCAAGCGCCAGGTCTCCAAACACCTCATCGGTCGAAATGTGATGAAACCTAACTTGATGCTTACGAGCGGTCTCCAACAGCCGATATGTGCCTTCAATGTTCGTCTTTACAAAAGGCTCTGGATCGATGATTGAATTGTCGTTGTGAGACTCCGCAGCATAATGAACGATTGCATCGTGCCCGGGAACCACTTGACCAAGCAAATCCGAATCGCAGATGTCACCAACAGCAAGCTTAACCCTGTCCTCCGGAATCCCAGCAATGCTACCAGGATTAGCGGCATAGGTCAGCTTATCCAAGATGGTGACACGCACATTCGGAACGTTGTTCACAACATAGCGGATAAACGCCGAACCGCAAAAACCACAACCACCCGTAACCAGGATGTTCTTATAATCAGATCCCATACGCGCAGCACTCCCAAGCCATGATAGTTGACCCCTAAACAAACCGCTCGATGCAAGCCTTCAGCCCACGGGTCGACAGATAGAGGCGAACGACATCGATGAGAGAAACGCCCGCGCCAGCTGCGATTTTTCTTGCCACGTTGCGCACGGCAATAGCAGAAGGAAGATCCGTCCAGCTGGAACCAAAGTACTGCCAGAACTCGCCTTTAACGCTCGCAACAGCCGCGGCATAATTCTCGACATCCAATCGTGCAAGGTCAAACACGACCAAATCCAAGAACCACGTGACAAGCTCTCCGGGGCACAGGTCTAAAAGACCTCGCCTACCCCAGCGCTCCAGCACTTCGTAAAGCACCAGTAAATGGGCACCGACCTTATCCATGCGCTTGGCGCCCGCATTGAACGTATGCGTCAGCGATTTCCCTTGCATCACGTAGTGATACAGCTTGTCAGGCGCAACGACCGTCTTGGCAGACAGCGGATACGATTCAAACTGAAATACAACGTCCTCGGCAAACTGGACATTTTCGGCAAAACGCAGATACTCACGCTCAACCAGCTCGCGAGAGTATGCCGCACGCCAGACATAGGGCTGCGCATTCACAGAAAACAGCAGAGCCGGATCAAATGACTCAAATGCGCGCGCTTCAGGAGAAAGTAATTGCTTGATGCGCTTAGAGGCCAACTCGGCAGGCTCGCACTCGGCTCCAAACACAACAATCTCGGGATGCTCCTTAGCAAATGCATCGACCAAGAACTCGGCAAGATTTGGCTCGATGTAATCGTCCGAATCGACGAAGTCGATAATGTCGCCGCACGCGACATCCATGCCCGCATTACGGGCAGACGACAGTCCGCCGTTAGATTTCTCGACAACACACACCCGGGAGTCCTTGCATGCATACTTGTCAATAATCGCAGCAGAGTCATCAGGCGATCCGTCGTTAACAACCACGATCTCAATATCCAGACAGGTCTGCCCCAAAAGGGAGTCAAGACAACGAGGTAAGAATTCCTGGGTGTTATAAACGGGGACGATAAATGAGACCTTCGGGTTTGCCATAATTTCCCTACTTCTTAATTGCATCCAGGACGAATGCGGCAACCACGCCCGGGCCGCCGATGCGCGCATAATGCTTCGCGCGACCCATCGCGCCGGCACTGGCAAAGTCCGAAGACTCTGCCAGCCACTTTTGCGGATCGTCGACAATAGCCTTCAAGTTTGCGCGCTTCCACGGCTTAAGGTCTGTTAACTCAAACTCATGGGCCTCAAGCGCCCCATGAAACTCCTGGGCCATACGGTCCAAAAACTCAGCGTAAAACTTGGGATTCAGGCGAATGTAGCTCCACATATACGAATCGTATTTAATGATATTTGCAAACCTAAGCAGCTTGGCAACGTCCTGCGAAGAATGCGACTCGGCGTAATCCTCAACAATCCAGCGATGAATCTCGGCATACTCATCGTTAACGCAATGAACTTTATTAGGCGAATTGACCGAAGAACCCTCGTTATCCTGACGATATGAAAGCACGGAATCATGCAGGTAAACCGCGGTATCGGCAAGGGCAAACACCTTATAGGTAAACGAGGCGTCCTGAAACGCAGCGCCAGGCGTCGGCAAGAAACGAATGGTATTACGGTTCAAGAAGTCTCGACGATACACCGCAGACCAAATCGATGGCTTAAGCGAAAAGGCATCGACGGTGTCGCTCGGGTGAACCGGCTTGCCGCAGTTCTTAGCTTTAAAGAGCTCCATCAGCTCTCGGCGCTCCTCCGGCTTCGACCAATACAGATCAAAATTCGCCTTTGCAAAGTCGGTATTGAAACGCTCGGCAGCTGCCACGAGCTTCTCCAGCGCATCGGGCGCCATAAAATCATCGGACTCCAAGATGCCAACGTACTTGCCACGCGCCATCTCCAGACCGTGGTTCATCGAGTCGCCGTAGCCGCTGTTGGCCTTGTCGATCATCTTGACGCGCTCATCGCGCTCCATATACTCGCGGATAATCGCCGGCGAGTTGTCGGTCGACCCGTCGTTGATGCAGATGATCTCAATATCCTTGAGCGTCTGCGCCAAGGCGGAATCGAGACACTCGCGCAGGTAGCGCTGAACATTGTAAATGGGAATAAGCAGCGACAGAACAGGGCTGCCAGAGGCGTTAGTAGACAAATGTGCTCCTTAGGAAATACCTGTCGTTTCATGGTATCAAAGGGTCAGCGCGGCAGCGGGCGTTTATATAATCTATGGAGCTCGCAGAGGCAAACCGATACGAAAGGACGTCATGCAGCCCAAAGCCGCACGCAACATATCCATCGAAGCGCTGCGCTTGGTCGCGGTCGCCGGGATTGCGATATTCCACACGTTTCAGTGGACCTTCCAAGCCGTCTGCGTCGGCGCCGTGGAATATGCCCCACTTGCGATGTTCCCCTACTCCGGCGCGCTCGGCTTTATCAACCTGCTGGGCTGCTGGGCCAACGAGGTCTTCTTTATGATCTCGGGGTACTTCCTTATTCCCTCGGCGGTACGCGCCCTCCAAAACGGTTCGTCCGCGCTGGACCTCGCTCGTAAATCGTTTATGCGGTTAAAGAAGATCTTCTTGCCAACGCTCTTTTATTGCACCGCGTGCCTGCTTGTCTCGATGTACGTCTATCCCCTGCCCGAAATCTCACTACACGAGATCGGCTGGCTCACGTTGGGCATCGAGTTTATCTGGGTCTACGCCGCCTCCGTATTGCTCGTCCCAGTGATTGCGCTGATACGACAGCGGATCGGCAGCAAAAGGGCCCCGTTTGTCGTAGCACTTCTCGTGCTCGCAACATTTGGAATCAACTGCTACATTGCAGCGACGGCAAACGAAGCGGCCGGTATCGTTTTGTGGCGCAAGCTCATGAGCGCCGTTACTTACCTGGTCGCGTTTATTGCAGCCGGAGAAATGCGCTTTGTCCTCGAATGCCACGGCAACGCATCCGGCGCTCAAAAATCCAAGATCGTACTCATTGGACTCATTGCCGCCACCATCGCGCTCGAGCTTCTGCTATCGGCAAATAGCCAGTACGACGCGCTCTGGATGATCTCTTACAAGTCCACGTCCGTCATATCCTTTATCTTGGCCGCCGCATCCGTTGCCGCCGCAGCGCTCCATCAGCCGCGCCACGAAACCTCAGCCGCAGATAAGACAATCGTGTCTCTCGCCGCAGGAACGCTCGCTTTCTACGCCGTACAATCATTTACCTGTAATGTCTGGCGACCCATCTTCGACAATGCAATCTACACCATGGCGACAGGCATCCAAACGGGAGAGCCCCGTCCAGCCGCCGCCATGTTGCTCGGAATCCTTATGAGCCTTTGCCTCGCGCTTGCCCTGCTCCTCATGGATATCGTACGCAGGACCGTAGTCGAGGCCATCAAGGCTCGCATGAACAGCTAAGCAGCCTTCCGACTCCGCAAGCCACGAAGTGCGCTAACACCCGAAGCAAATAGAATCGCAAAGACAATCGCCCAGTTCTTGCAGCCAAATACAGGAATATGAACAATCGCATGGTCATGCATAACAACGAAATAGGCCAGAACAACCACCAGAGGCAGCGCCATGAGCAGTGACTGGATCAACACTTTGCGACGACGACCGTCTTGCGCGCCACCCCGTATTGAGCATACGAGTACGGCAATCCAGAGCACCAATACAACAGCAAACGAAACAAGACAAACGACGTTCGAGATCATCGCATAACCAGCAGTTGAGCAAATGGCAAACAGTTGCGGGCTCATGCAATAAAACTCTTTCAAAATCTGAGGCCAGTCAGCTTGGGGCAACAGTGACGAAGTCCCATGCGCAGACCAAAGACCCATCTCGCCCAGAACGTTCGAAAAGACCTCGTCCCAGCCCAGCACAAATGCCGCGACAGCCCATTTCATCGCCCAGGTAAACACAAACGAAAGCCCAAACCCAAAGAGCGCCTGCAGCATCGTGGCAACGCAGCGCTTGGGGCGCTCACCCTCGGGGAGCGCAATGAAGGCGAAAAAGCAATACAGGGCGACAACTGCGGCAGGAATCGTTAAAAAGTCAAGAAACGAAAACACGGCGCCCGTCGCTATCGACCAAAGGACAAGGCGGCTTGTGAAAAGCCGTGCGTTTGGAGCCGAATCCAAACGAAGGCTCATGCAAGACATCATGATGAGCGCCACAAAGAACGAGATGCATAGCAGCAGATCACCGATAAAATTGAAAAACAGATTGGTCGAGAACAACAGGATTGCAAGGAAACCCAACGTCAATGGCTTTGAAAACCGCTTCCGCAAGGCAACGTAAGCGCAAGCGGAGCCGGCAATCGCCAGAGCAGCTGCGGGCGCCACGACAACGTCGATACCGCCAATAAACAGGCAGAGATTCGAAAGCAGCTGCCATCCATGCCAATACCGGTAGTACTGCTGATGCGTAATCCCGATGGATTTCGTAACGTCATCAATCTCGGCAACAGCCATCGTCTCAAACGGAGAACCCTGGTCCTTTTGCTGTGCGACTTCAATGATAAAGCGATTGTTATCAAAGCAAACGGGACCAGTTGCAACACGGTGGTCGTAGACATACATGTCAGACAATAGGGCCGAGGACTCCGAACCCTGCGCATGCGACTCGATAACGAACCGCGGAAGACAATTTGCCACCGTATTGCTCAAGACAAATGCGACCTGAAGAACCAAAAACAGCAACATGGCCTTGATGGGAAGGCTATCGGCAAAGGAGGCTAAACGAGTTTTATTCACGGGTCATCCAAACAGAAAGATTGCGTCCACAGGAATCGGCACCTATGTAATACCACAATGCGCGCTTGCAATCTCGCCACGCGCACACGTCAATCAGGCTTGTAGCAAACGTTCTTGGTGATTAGCGGAACATTACCCGCGGGCGCCCGCCTACGCTTACAATAGTCGTGTCCCATGGGACACGTTGTTTATTCCGCAGGGCCGATATGCTGCCCACGCGAAAGGATATTCTCGTTCATGACTTCAACCCTTCCCGCTCCCATCGATAAGCTCGCCATCGTCGTCGTTACGTACAAGCGCCAGGAACTCCTGGCCAACTTGTTCGACTCCATGACCGAGCTCACGGCAACGCCCTGGCGCATCGTGATTGTCGATAACGAGAATTCGCGCGAGACCGAGGCCATGTGCACCGCATTCAACGAGCGCCTGGCCAACCTGTGGGGCATCGACACCGAGCAGCCCGACGCGCAGGGCGGAACCGACCGCGTTATCTACGCGCCGCAGCTTGAAAACGGAGGCGGCGCAGGTGGCTTCTCCGCCGGCACCAAGTGCGCCTACGACCTGGGCGCTCAGTGGTTCTGGGTGATGGACGACGATGTGCTCGTAATCCCCGAGGGTATTGAGCGCCTGGCCAAGTGGACGGACCGCTACGACGTTATCCAGGGTTCGCGCCTGGACTTCGACGGCGGCGCGTTCTTTTGGCAGTACCAACTGATCCTTTCGCTTGGTATCCCCAACCCCATCGCCAAGTGGGACCTGGGCCCCGAGGGCTACCGCCCCATGAACCAGTTGTGCTTTGAGGGCGGCCTGTTCTCGCGTCGCGTAGTCGACAAGATCGGCCTGCCCGACGCGCGCTTTTTCATCTACGGCGACGATGCCTGCTACGGCTATGTTGCCAGCCAGCACTTCCCCGCCGCCGTGGTCGCCGACGTGGTGCTCAAGCGCGCCCGCGCCGTCTCCAACTGGGACATCGCCGGCAAACGACAGCTCAACTCCACGAGCGACACCAACCGCTACTACATCATGCGCAACCGAGGCTTCCTCGCTCGCTATATGCAGATCTACGGTGACTACCGCCCCATGCTGTTCCGCCTGGGCAATGCCGCGACCTTCTGCAAGGAGTTCATTCGCCTGGCAGCGGTCGACAAGTGCTTTAAGACCGGTATTCCGGCGCTGCGCCGTGGCATGAAGGACGCCCGCAAGATCATCAAGGACCCCAACTGGAAGCCCATGCCGCCCATGAAGGCCACCAAGTAACGGAAGCCGGAAACATCTCAGCGCTTAAAGCCGCTGGCACACCGTAGCCACATGCTGCCCATCAAAACCGAACCCCCAGCGCATGCGACCCACGCCGGGGCGCGGTACACGGATTTCGTCGATGCCGTCGCGCTCTATGTCGAGTAGCGACTGCACGGCCAGCAATTCCAACCCCAGCGCATCCACATCGGGGTCATACATCATATTGATCGTTATAAGCGGGCGCTCGTCCAGCATGCCAATCGTATCTGCTACGTCGAACACAGCGCCCGTAGGAAAAACCTGGATGTCCCAGCGACCCGCGCCACACTTTCGCCTCGAAGCAGGATTGGCATAGCCCGGCAATCCAAAGCAGAGTCCTTGCAAGAGTAGATGATATGGCAGCGGCGTATCTGGGTCGGTCCCACCGATTCCCGAATCTCCCAGGATGCGGCTTAGCGCCCGCCTCACGGTATCCTCGTCCCCACAGCACAACCCGTCGCGAAACGCATCGACGTCTCGAATGTCTTCGGCAGCGCACTCAAACCACTCAACAATCACTAGACGCAAGGCCTGGCGAAGCTCGTTATTGGGCAACCGCAAGGCACGGAAGCGATTGCCATGTTCTGGCTCCTCAGTCATATCCGTCGTGAGAAAACCGGACAGATACAGCGCTGTCCACATGCTATCGTCAGGCGAGACATCTGGCTCTGCAGTGCCCAAACAAAACGGGACCTCAACGCATCCATGGGCCTCGAGCAAATCAAACAAGACCGAAAGGCGGTCGAGATTCCACCCGGCAACTACTCTACTCAGGCAATCGGCATATCCATAAAGATCGGCACGCACGGGCGCCGTGCAGCCTCGGTCCAAAAACCCAATCACACGCTCTGGACTCGAGCAATAGGCCCTGCCAAACCGATACCCCTCGAGCCATTCACGCGCATCATCCAGGTATTCCTCGCGCCCAGCATGATTCAACAGAGCCTGGACCTCGGCATCCGAAAAGCCGAACCAACGGTCACACCACGTCAAAAGCGGCGTCGACAGACAATACGAGCAGCCGCGCGAAGAAAGCGCCGCTTCGGCAGGACCGGGACACTCCCCCATCAGACACGTCAGCCGCAACGAATCGCGCGCAGTGGCAATGGCGTCGAACAGCACGCGATCGAATAGCCCTGCCGGATCGGCGTCGGAAGCGTCCCTCGCGCTCGCACGGCGAGACCACGCCGCATCGTACCCATCAACGAGCAATACAACCTGCTCATCGCAGGCCATCTCCAGCAGTTCAATGAGCACACCGAGCACCGAGTCAACCTCGTCCGCGCTCGCCACGCCACGCGCAACACGTTCGATGTGACGCACCTTATCTCGAGCTAAATCAGGAGCCTCCAAGAGCGCCAACAAGCGAGCGCACTCGCCCGAAAGGGCATCGCGCACGACGTTGGCAATAGCGGCACCACGCCTCGCAGCGCCAGAAAAGTCCAGCGATATCACCGGATAGCAAGCATATTCATCCCGATAGCGCCCACCGTCTGCATCCCAAATCTGAGCATTGGCAAACGAGATCCGACCGGCGCGACCGACCGCCGGACGCTCCAGAAAAGCCCTGAGCATCGACAAGTTCATGCTCTTGCCAAAACCCTCGGGTCGACAGCACACCACAACGGACGCGTCGCAGTCCAACACATCGGCAATAAACATGGTCTTGTCAACCAGCATGCAGCAACCAAGGGCCTCCGCATAGTCGTGCATGCCAATGGGCAAAACCGCATCGTCGGCACAGCCGATCAAGCGCACGCCAAAGGCAGCAGCACAATCAACATTTGCCTGTTCAGACACCAAAACGTTCCCCCCAAATCGCAGCACGATGCCAATTGTAATGACCGCTTAGCACGTATTGATGTCGCCACGCAAACATATCGGGCAACGGTAGCAACAAGAGGTGTGAGGGGGCACAACTAATCGTTGCACAACAAAACGGGGCCCGATGCATTCGCACCGGACCCCGTCCCGACTATTTAGTTATCTGGCAACTGAGAGCCTACTCCTCAGAGTCGTCCTCTCCAGAAGCTTTCTTCTGCTGATCGAGCTTATGCTTACCACTTACGATAGACGTAGCGCCCAGTGTGGCCAAGCTCGCGCTGGCAAGGCTCGCCATCACAATCAGATCGCCCGTCTTGGGCATGTTGCCGCCAGATGACTTGGTCGTTGTAGTCGTCGTGGTCGTGGTGGTCACCGTTTTGGAGTCATTTTGCTCCTGATCCTGGTTGTCAGCACCGCTCTTGTCGTCGTCTTCGGACTGTTTCTTTTCGTCCTCGGTCTTTTTCTTTTCGCCCTCGGTTTTGCTCTTGTCCTTCTTCTGAGTGGACTTGTCGTCCTTCTCCTCCGAGCTAGAACCCTTATCGGATACGGTCTTCTCGGAAGCCTCATCCTTGGAGTCGCCCTTTGCGGCCTCGGTCTTTTCCGTGGAAACCTGATCAGAGTTGTCCTTGTTCTGGGTCGAGCCGTTATTGACACCAGCCATCAGCGAAGAGCCCAGCGTAGAACCAAGCTGCACGGAGAAAGAAGGCTTCTTGTCCGGCGAAGCAACGGGAGTGTCCGGCGCCTTATTCGAGTCGTCCTTGGAAGCATCGGAATCAGGGGTTGCGGCAGAGCCAGAGCCGTTGTTAGAGCCGGTGTCAGCGGACGAATCACTCGATCCGGTGGATGAGTCAGAGGTGTCAGCGTCGGTCGAACCAGAAGCGTCGCTGTCCGTATTGCCGGCAGAGCTTGAAGACGAATCGCCCGCAGCAGAGCCGTTCGAATCGGAGCCGTTCGAGGTAGAGCCGTCGTCGGTAGTACCACCAGCAGAACCATCACCGTCAGTATCGGTCGAGGGCGCGTCCATCCTGTCATCGTTGGCATCGTCACTCGAGTCGTCATTCGAATCAGGTGTCGGCGAGGGCGCCGGCGTAGGCTCGGGCTGCACGGGCGTCGCAGCGGCAGCCTCGTCCTCAGCGATATAAACCAAGCAGTCCTTCAGCTCATTCTTATAACGATTCTTCCAGCCCTCATGATACTGGGGCTGGCTCGAATACTTGGTGGCGACATTGTTGACCACGCTGTTGGAAAGCGCCGTCACAAACTCGCGATCGGTCATACTGTTAGAAAGGTTTGCCCAGCGGAAGAAGTCCCTGCAACCACCGGTGCCGCACATGTTGGTGATACTCCACACCATGCCCTTAACGCAATCGGCGCGGCCCGAAACATCAATGCCCAAGCCGCTCTTGAGCCACGCCTCGGTCACCGCATAGTACGAGTTGTACGCATAGGCATCTTGAAGTGCTGAGAACTCAACAGGATCGGTGTTGTACGCACCTTGGAAGGCATCTTGCGCGATATGGCCCAGCTCGGTGAGCTGGCCGTTCTCGTACATGGCATTGCTCGCGTTGGAAATCTCGCTGCCGCGATCAATCGCATCCTTGAGCATGCTGTATTTTTCGGGGCTGTAGTTGTAGACCTGCTTCATAAACGGAATGAGCGACCAGCGACGGTCGAACTGGTAATAGCCCAGCGCGTTATAGCCATCGCCATACGAAAAGCCCTGGTTATAATTACCGTGGCTCTCATATTTGGTAAAGTACTTCATCTCGGCGGTCACGTTGACAAACGAAACGCCCTGAACCGACCTCAGCACGCCCGAGAAGGACTGCTGGGTGTAAAGGCCCTTATCGATATCGGTGGCATCCGAGGCAACGCCCGGCGTGGGCTCCTCGGCAGCGGCGGGTGCCGGCGCGGAAACGGCGCCAAACGAAAGCGCCAGCGTCAGGCCCGCGACAATAGCAGAATGCTTAGGCTGCATAAGATCCTCCCTGCATTGGTGTAGTTAAAGTGCGGTCTGCAAAGATAGAGTTAAGTATTGCAGCTCACCCGTTGTTGCACAACAACCCCTCGGTAAACGGCAACAACCCTCCGCAAAATCTTAAGGAATTGCGTACAACCTACAGCTTAATGTCGAAGTTAATTTCTGGAACGGCAGCCAAGTCGGCCAACGTTACGCCGTCGACGTACTTTTCGATCACGTCGTCCAGACCGCGCCAGAACTTGACGGTCGAGCACAAATCGCTGCGGGTGCAGCTGTTGTCGATACCGTCGCACGCCACGGGCGCCGTGCTGCCCTCGACAGCGCGCAGGATGTCGCCAGCACGCACCTCGGCCGGGTCCTTGGCCATCATGTAGCCACCGCCTTTGCCGCGCACACTCTTAAGCAGACCAGCCTTCATAAGCGGACGAACCAGCTGTTCCAGATACTTCTGCGAAATGCGCTCGCGGTCGGCGACCTCGCGCAGAGCAATCTTGCCCTCGGCGTCACCGAGCGCCGCGATATAGATCATCAGCCGGAGGGCATAGCGGCCCTTGGAAGAAATGAGCATACCTACCCTCCCATCGCATCTGGGACAACATAACCAGGTTTGTTTGTCCCAAATCTTAAGTAAGTGGGACAAACACAACAGGTTATTTTGTCCCAGAATTTGAAAAGTCGAGTGGATTAGTCGGGTTTTCCCTTGACTAACGCCGAACCCATAGTAACTTTATTCCGAGAAGATTCCTAGGGTTTAGTGCACCTATGAGTACACCATATACAGAGAGGGACAGCATGAGCGCAAATCCGCTGCTTTCCATCGAAGGTCTCACCGCCTCCGTGGACGAGAAGACGATCCTCCACAACGTCAACCTCAACGTCGCCGCCGGCGAGACCCACGTGCTGATGGGCCCCAACGGCGCTGGCAAGTCCACCCTCGGCCACCTGGTCATGGGCGACCCCGTCTACACGGTCAACGGCGGCCGTATCGTCTTTGACGGCCAGGACATCACCGAGCTCACCACCGACAAGCGCTCGCGCGCCGGCTTGTTCCTGAGCTTCCAAGCGCCGGTCGAGATCCCCGGCGTGCCGCTGTCGAGCTTTTTGCGCGCCAGCATCGCCGGCCGCCCCGGCCTGGAGATGAAGGGCAAGGAGTTCCGCCGCCGCGTGAAGGAGCTCGCGGCCGAGCTCAACATGGATACCGCCTATCTCAACCGCGAGCTGGGCGTGGGCTTCTCGGGCGGCGAGAAGAAGAAGGTCGAGATGCTCCAGCTTCTGCTGCTGCAGCCCAAGCTCGCCATCCTGGACGAGACCGACTCGGGCCTGGACGTCGACGCCCTGTCCACCGTCAGCCACGGCATGGACGCCTACCGCAAGAGCTGCGACGGCTCCATGCTCATCATCACGCACAACACGCGCATCCTGGAGCACCTGGATGTCGATCGCGTCCACGTTATGGTCAAGGGCCGCATCGTGCGCGAGGACGACGCCTCGCTCATCCCCTGGATCGACAAGAACGGCTTTGAAACCTTCGAGCGCGAGGCCGCCGAGCAGCGCGCCCAGGCCGAGGCCGCCGCTGCCGAGCAGCAGGCGTAAGGGGGCGACGCAATGACCAAGAACCGCACCGAGGTCGCGGACATTGACCGCAGCCTCTACGACTTCACCTATGGCGAGGAGGGATTCGAGCGTCTTGACGCCGGCATCACGCCCGACATCGTGCGCGAGATCAGCGCCAAGAAGGACGAGCCGCAGTGGATGCTCGACCTGCGCCTCAAGTCCCTCGAGATCTTCAACCGCTTCCCCGACCCGACGTGGGGCCCCTCCATCGAGGGCCTGGACATGGACAACATCGTCACCTACGTCAAGCCCAACACCGACCAAAAGCACGACTGGGAGTCGGTGCCCGACGACATCAAGAACACCTTTGAGCGCCTGGGTATCCCCGAGGCCGAGCGTAGCTACCTGGCAGGCGTCGGCGCGCAGTACGACTCCGAGCTCGTCTACCACAACATGCAGGACACCGCGTCCAAGATGGGCATCGTCTACTCCGGCATCGAGGAGGCCCTGCACGACCCGCAGTGGGAGCCGCTCATCCACGAGAAGTTTATGACGCTTATCCCGCCCACCGACCACAAGTTTGCGGCCCTGCACGGCGCCGTGTGGTCGGGCGGCTCGTTTGTCTACGTGCCCAAGGGCACCAAGCTCGACTTCCCGCTGCAGAGCTACTTCCGCCTCAACGCCAAGGGCGCCGGCCAGTTTGAGCACACGCTCATCATCGTCGAGGACGACGCCGACCTACACTTTATCGAGGGCTGCTCCGCACCCAAGTACAACGTGGCAAACCTCCATGCCGGCGCTGTGGAGCTCTTTGTGGGCAAGCGCGCACACCTGCGCTACTCGACCATCGAGAACTGGTCCAAGAACATGTACAACCTCAACACCAAGCGTGCGCGCGTGGACGAGGACGGCGACATCGAGTGGATCAGCGGCTCTTTCGGCAGCCACGTGGGCTACCTCTACCCCATGAGCGTGCTCAACGGCCGCCGCGCCCGCTCGAGCTTTACCGGCATCACCTTTGCCGGCGCCGGGCAGAACCTCGACACCGGCTGCAAGGTCGTGCTCAACGCCCCCGAGACCTCGGCGACCGTCGAGACCAAGGGCATCTCCAAGAGCGGCGGCATCCAAACGTTCCGCAGCTCTATTGTGGCGACACCCAAGGCCGAGGGTTCCAAGGCAACCGTGAGCTGCCAGTCGCTGATGCTCGACGACCAGAGCCGCTCCGACACTATTCCGGCCATGGACATCCGCGCCAAGAACGTCGACATCGGCCACGAGGCCACCATCGGCCGCATCGGCGACGACAAGGTGTTCTACCTGATGAGCCGCGGTATCTCGGAGGAAGAGGCCCGCACCATGATCGTCAACGGCTTTGCCAACCCGGTCTCCAAGGAGCTGCCGCTTGAGTACGCCGTCGAGATGAACAACCTGATCAAGCTCGAGATGGAAGGAGCGATCGGATAATGAAACAGACCACGAACACCGCTGCTACCGCCCTTGAGCAGGTCAATGCGATGCCGGCTGCCACTTGGGGTTGGCTCAAGATGAACCAGACCAAACTCGAGCTCTCTGACGAGCTTGCCGCCGCTCCCGCCGAGACCATTGAGGTTGAGGGCTTGGACGAGCAGTTTGCTGGCGTGGCAGACGCGTTCGACGCCGCCATGGACGCCATGGCCGAGCGCTTCCCCGAGCGCCGCGCCTCCGCCCCGGGTGATGCCGCCGACCGCGCCCGCATTACGCCCGAGACCGAGCTCGACGTGCCCGCCACCTCCGTCTACCAGGCCGGTGCCATTAAGCTGGAGGAGGAGCTCTCCCCCGCTGAGGCCTTCGAGACTGGCATGGGCGAGGCTGCCTACACCTACCTGGCCGAGCACGCCACCAAGCGCGTCGTCATCGATGTGCCCGCATACAAGCACGCCACGGTTACCGTGCGCGTGAGCGGTGTCGATGCAGCCGCGGCCATCGCCGCCATCGACGTCGTCGCCCGTCCCCAGTCGACGCTCGACCTGCAGATCGCCCTGGACTCCCCCGTTGCCGGCGAGGGCGTCGTGGGTTCTGTGCTACGCGTGTGCGCCCACGAGTACGCCACCGTCAACGTGGCCTGCACGCAGACGCTCGACGATAGCTGGATCGCGCTCGACGACACCGGCCTGTTCCTGGACGAGGGCGCGCGCGTCAACGTGCAGCACACCGTTCTGGGTGCTGGCGCCAGCGCCACCGGCCTTGCCGGCGACCTGCTGGGCGATACCGCCAAGGTCACCATCGATACCGATTACCTGGGCGCCCGCGATCAGGTGCGCGATTTTAACTACGAGCTGCGCCACCGCGGTCGCAAGACCGAGTGCGAGATCGACGCCAACGGCGTGCTGACCGGCACGTCCAAGAAGGTCTACCGCGGCACCATCGACCTCGTGCACGGCTGCAAGGGTGCAACCGGCACCGAGCGCGAAACGGTGCTTTTGGCCAACAAGGGCGTCGACAACAAGACCGTTCCCGTCATCCTCTGCGACGAGGACGACGTCGCCGGTAATCACGGCGCTACCATCGGTCACGTCCGCGACGAGCAGCTGTTCTACCTCGCCTGCCGCGGCCTTGACCAAAACGCCGCCGAGGACCTGTTCATCCGCGCCAAGCTGGAGGACGCCGTGCTTTCTGCCACCGACGAGCGCGCCCGCGCCGCCGTCGTCCGCCTGGGCAACAACCTGATCGACAACTTTGAGGAGGAGCTCGCATGATCGACACCGAGCACGTTAAATGCGATACCTGTACTGCCCCCGAGCCCATGGAGCTCGACGCCAGCGACGAGGCTTCGCGCGGCTGGCCCACTGTGGACATCGAGACCAACCCCTACAAGGGCCAGTTCCCGCTGTTCCAGCAGCACCCCGAGATCGCCTTCCTCGATAGCGCCGCCACCGCGCAGCGCCCTGCCTGTGTGCTCGACGCCGAACGCGACTTCTATCAGCGCATGAACGCCAATCCCCTGCGCGGCCTGTACTCGCTGTCCGTCGAGGCCACCGACGCCATCGCAAAGGTGCGCCAGCAGATCGCCGACCTCATCGGCGCCGCCCAGGCCAACGAGGTCGTCTTCACCCGCAACACGAGCGAGTCGCTCAACCTGGTCGCCAAGAGCTTTGCGCCCACGGTCCTCGAACCGGGCGACGAGGTCGTCATCACTATCATGGAGCACCACTCCAACCTGATTCCGTGGCAGCAAGTCTGCCGCGAGACCGGCTCCAAGCTCGTCTACCTCTACCCCACCAAGACCGGCCAGCTCACCACCGAGGAGGTTCTTGCCAAGGTGGGTCCCAAGACCAAGATCCTGGCCGTGGGTCAGGTCTCTAACGTGCTGGGCGTCGAGAACCCGGTCAAGAACCTCGGCAAGCTCGTGCACAAATACGGCGGCTATCTGGTTGTCGACGGCGCGCAGTCGCTGCCGCACATGCCGGTCGATGTGGCCGACCTGGGCGCTGATTTCTTTGCCTTTAGCGCGCACAAGGCCATGGGCCCCATGGGCATTGGCGTGCTGTGGGGCAAGATGGACCTGCTCAACGCCATGCCGCCCATGCTCACCGGCGGCGAGATGATCGATTCGGTCACCGAACAGGACGCCGTCTGGGCGCCCGTCCCCGAGAAGTTCGAGGCAGGTACGCAGGACGCCGCCGGCATCTTCGCCACAGGCGCGGCGCTTGATTACCTGGTCAACACGGTAGGCTACGAAAACATCCGGGCACGCGAGCAGGCACTCGTGCACTACCTGATGGGCGAGCTCATGCAGCTCGACTTTGTCCAGATCATCGGATCCATCTATTGGGACAACCATCACGGCGTCGTGAGCTTTAACGTCCGCGGCATCCACCCGCACGACGTCGCGAGCATCATGGACATGGACGGCGTCTGCATCCGCGCCGGTCACCACTGCGCGCAGCCGCTGCTCACCTGGCTGGGCGTCGAGAACCTCGCCTGCTGCCGCGCCAGCTTGGCCTTCTACAACGACAAGGCCGACATCGACAAGTTCATCGCCGGCCTACATCACGTTTGGAGCACGTTCAATGGGTAATCTGTACACCTCCACCACATTTATGGAGCACAACTCGCACCCCGACTATAAGTACGAGATGGATGCCCCCACGCACGAGCACGACGGCATCAACCCCAGCTGCGGAGACGAGCTCACCTTGCAGCTGCGCGTCGAGAACGACGTGATCGAGGAGGCCTCGTTTACCGGTCACGGCTGCGCCATCAGTCAGGCCAGCGCCGACATCATGGCCGACCTCATCACCGGCGAGACCGTTGAGGAAGCTCGCCGCCTGGCAGAGCTCTTCCTCGCCATGATTCGCGGCGAGCAGCTCTCCGAGGAGGACCTGGAAGACCTGGACGAGGCCGCCCAGCTCCAGGACATCTCGCACATGCCTGCCCGCGTCAAATGTGCCGAGCTCGCCTGGCGCACCCTCGACGGCATGCTCACGGGACAAAATAATCAGTAGTATTTGTCCCAAATCTTAAGAATTATGTTGGCCGAATCGCATGACAAGAGTGATTCGGCCATTGTCTATTCCGAGCCCTCAGCCTGAGCCTTCACCCGAGCATAAGCGCGCACGATACGAGAGACGGTACTCTTGCTGATTCCCGTATAGCGTTCAATCTCGCGCACCGTGTAGCCGCCATCGTGCAGGACGAAAATGATTCCGTCTCGACGCGACGGTGCTACGGTCTTGAGTTCGTTGAGCGGCACGCCCAGGCGCTTCGCCATCTTGTCGGCAAACGCACGCCGCTCCCACTCCGTCTCATCCATATCGTGAATCACCGGATCGGAACCATCGGGCGTCGACAGAGAATAATCAAGAAACCCCTTGGCAGACTCAAAGAGCTCGAGCACACAAGAAGGGTCGGAAAATCCTCTCGTCATATCGTTGTCATACGCTCGCAGATACTCGGCAAAGCTGCTCCACGGATAGCGCTCGATCAGGGCGATACCCGCCTCCTGCGGATTAGCGTGAACATAGCGAATGGCAGCCATTAGATAACGGTCGGTATCGAGCGAGCGCCGGTCAAAACGGTTCTGGAACAGATGGCCCGTGCGCCCCGTGCGTTTATTGAACCGCCGCGCGTACGTCAAAAGCAGCCGGTGCATCGCCGCGCTCATCGCGTCCTCGTAATCTGCAAGCACAAGATGCACGTGATTGCCCATAAGGCACCAGGCGATAACCGTCACACCCGCCTCGCGGCAGCAGTCGCGCATCAGTTCCAAAAACTCCCACCGGTCTTCGTCGCCCTCAAAGATGAGCTGCTTGCCCGTACCGCGGGCACAGACATGGTAAAAGCCGGTAACCGTTCTCCAAACGCGCTGCATGGCGCTCCCTTCGCCGGGATCTGCTTGCCATCTAATACAGCACGATTGAAGCGTGCCATCAAAACATCCACGCAAAACAATGGACTCGCGCGGCCAAAGGCGGTAAATAGGCGGCGAACGGCACCGTTGCAACAGGTCAGCCCCCGCAACGCATACAAGAGCTGACCAAAAGCTTGCCCAAGACGAACCCCCTCTACGGAAGTTCGCGACCACAGAACATAGAGTTAAACCGTTTCAATTTAAACTTCCGGACTTCTCGCTACGAAAACTGAGCCGTTCGCCGAATATTCCGTGCATTTCGCGGTATTATAGGGGCTGCATGTCATGTCCCTTTCGAAGGGTCGCCCGGCAATCGCCAGCCACGACCCCCAGACGGGACGCCAACACGATAGAGAGGAGAGGCATGCAGTACTCACAGGAAGTGGAGAACATGTGCCCCGTTGCCAAGGGTGCATACCACGGCCCCGCACCCATCCCCGAGGAGGGCAAGTGGGTCCAGGCTAAGGAGATTTCCGACATCTCCGGTCTTACGCACGGTGTGGGTTGGTGCGCACCTCAGCAGGGCGCCTGCAAGCTCACGCTGAACGTCAAGGACGGCATCATCGAGGAGGCCCTCGTTGAGACCATCGGCTGCTCGGGCATGACCCACTCTGCCGCCATGGCTTCCGAGATCCTTCCCGGTAAGACCATCCTCGAGGCCCTCAACACCGACCTCGTCTGCGACGCCATCAACGTTGCTATGCGCGAGATCTTCCTGCAAATCGTTTACGGCCGCAGCCAGACCGCGTTCTCCGAGGGCGGCCTGCCCGTGGGCGCCTCCCTCGACGACCTCGGCAAGGGCCTTCGCTCTCAGGTCGGCACCATGTTCGGCACCAAGGCCAAGGGCGCTCGTTACCTCGAGCTCGCTCAGGGCTACGTCACCCGCATGGCTCTCAACGACAAGAACGAGATCATCGCATTCGAGTTCCTGAACCTCGGCAAGTTCACCGACGCCGTCAAGGCCGGCAAGACCCCCGAGGAGGCCATCGCTGGCGCTATGGGCCACTATGGTCAGTGGGAGAACGCTGCCAAGTACATCGACCCGCGCACCGACGAGGAGACTCACTCCGTCGCCAGCGTGTTCCCGGTTCACGAGTAGAAAGGGAGGGAAATAACTATGACTGTTACGTTCGAAGGTTACGAGCGCCGCGCTGACAAGATCAACAAGTGCCTCGCCGACAACGGCATCGCCTCCCTCGAGGAAGCTCTGCAGATCTGCACCGACAAGGGCTTCAACCCGCGTGAGATCGTCAACAACACCCAGTCCATCGCCTTCCAGAACGCCGAGTGGGCCTACACCCTCGGTTGCGCTCTCGCTGTCAAGCGTGGCGCCAAGTCCGCTTCTGAGGCTGCCGCCATCATCGGCGAGGGCATCCAGGCCTTCACCGTTCCCGGCTCCGTCGCCGAGGACCGCAAGGTTGGTCTGGGCCACGGCAACCTGGGCGCTATGCTGCTCTCCGACGACACCGAGTGCTTCGCCTTCCTGGCCGGCCACGAGTCCTTCGCTGCCGCTGAGGGCGCTATCGGCCTGGCTCTGAACGCCAACAAGGCTCGCAAGAAGCCGCTGCGCGTTATCCTCAACGGTCTGGGCAAGGACGCCGCTCAGATCATCGCCCGCATCAACGGCTTCACCTATGTGAAGACCCAGTTCGACTACTACACGGGCGAGCTCAAGGTCGTCGAGACCATCCCCTACTCCGATGGTCCCCGCGCTGCCGTTAACTGCTACGGCTCCGACGACGTCCGCGAGGGCGTTGCCATCATGTGGCACGAGAACGTCGATATCTCGATCACCGGTAACTCCACCAACCCCACGCGCTTCCAGCACCCCGTCGCTGGCACCTACAAGAAGGAGCGCATCGAGGCTGGCAAGAAGTACTTCTCCGTCGCTTCTGGTGGCGGCACTGGCCGTACCCTGCACCCGGACAATATGGGCGCCGGCCCTGCCTCTTACGGCATGACCGACACCATGGGCCGTATGCACTCCGACGCCCAGTTCGCCGGTTCTTCCTCCGTGCCTGCGCACGTTGACATGATGGGTCTCATCGGCATGGGCAACAACCCCATGGTCGGTGCCACCGTCGCCTGCGCTGTCGCCGTCGAGGAGGCCCTCAAGGCCTAATCGCGCCCGCGCGATGCTCATATAGTTGAGCTTTGGAGCCGCTACCTTTCGAGGTAGCGGCTCTTTTTTCTTCCAGAGGGGTAGCTAATTTGGGACGGGGCTATTTTAGCTACCCCGTCGCAAGACCATCTACTACCGATATATCAGCTGGAGGGGAATATGAGTTGCAGCGAGACGGAACCATCACGCGCCCATGACGCCCACCTGCCATATTTGCCCTTTACCGATTTGCCGAGTCTTTGCGGCCCCATTGCCGATCACCCATGCGACAATGCGCCGGACGAGAAAGGAATCCGATGGAATCGACTGATGTACTGGTAATTGGATCTGGCATTGCGGGCCTTTGTGCCGCTATCGAAGCGGCGAGCGCGGGCGCGACCGTTGCCGTCGCAAGCGCCGGCAAGACCATGAGCGGATCGAGCTTCTTCCCTGGCACCTGGGGCCTTGGTCTTATTGGCCCCGTCGACGAAGACGACGAACAGGACCTCATCAACTCCATCCAGACCGTTGGTGGCGGCGTCGCCGACCCTACGCTCGTCCAGACGTTCGTCCACGGCATTCCCCAGGCAATTGAATGGCTCGAGCAAGACCTAGGCGTTGAGCTCCAGCGTCCGCAAAGCGCTGAGAGCGCTCAGCAAAAGCAGTTTATCCCCTGCTTTGACCACAAGACGCGCATGTGGCGCGGCCTCACCCGCAAGCCCCTTGAGGACGCGTGTACGGCCCGGATCGAGTCGCTCGGCATTCGCCTGCTCCCCCGCCATGAGCTTATCGACCTTGTTGAGGACACAACCGGGAAGATTACCGGCGCCGTGCTCTACGACCGCGCAAGCGAGCATCTCGTGCCTATCGCAGCCAAGGCCATTATCATCGCTGCGGGCGGCACGGGCGGCCTATTCGAACGCAGCCTCACTTCCGCCGACGTGCTCAGCTCATCACAGGGAATCGCGCTGGCGCACGGTGCGTCCCTTACTAATATAGAGTTCATGCAGATGATGCCCGGCTTCATTGAACCTAAGCGCAACCTTGTCTTTAACGAGAAAACTTGGCGTTACGTACATGTAGACCAGCCGGTCGATATTGCCGACGGCAAGCTGGACGGTCTGCTTGAGCAGCGCTCCGGATATGGCCCTTTCACCTCGCGCTTAGCCTCCCGCGCCATCGACCTCGTCATAGATCAGGCAGGTGCAGGGGGCTTGGCGCTCCACTACGACTTCCCCCGCGAGGACGTCCCCGAGTTTGTGCAGACCTTTGCCACCTGGCTACAAGACGAGCACGGTATCGCGCCGAGCGACGAGATGCGCGTGGCGATGTATGCCCACGCCGCCAACGGCGGCATCAGGATCAACAAAACCGCGTACACGGGCGTTGAGGGCCTCTACGCCTGTGGCGAGGCAACAGGCGGCATGCACGGCGCCGATCGTATTGGTGGCCTGTCAAGCGCCAACGGCATCGTGTTTGGGCGGATCGCGGGCGCATCGGCAGCCCAAGCAGCACAGAATGCACTTGAGGAGGCCCCTAAGGCGGATATCGCCCTCCCCCAGTACGGCATTGCCACAACAGACGCCGAGCACCTGACCCGCAGCCTCAAACACACAATGAGCACCTACTGCATGATCAACCGCACCGAAAGGGGCCTCTCCACAGCACTACAGGAGATTGAGAGCCTAGAGACGGAAGCAACGACTCTGAGCATGCAAAACGCTCATGACAGCCAAGTCGCAGCCCTTGCCCGCCTGGACTCGCAGATTCAGCTAGCAAAAGAAATGGTCAAAGCCATGCGCAACCGAACCGAAAGTCTCGGTTCCCATTATCGAGCGGACTAAGTCGAACACCAATCTAAAACAGAGCACAGTTAATCGATATCTATAGGCCCCGTGAGCTCAAAGTGTCACGGGGCCCATTCGTGTCCGCACGGCAGCGTATCTTATTCTGAATACAGAGCGGACAAAGCCCGCATAGACAATAGACCAGCGAGGAGGAGATATGGACAGTAGAGATATCGAGAAGTGGCGTGTCGAACTTGATAGCTACGCCAATGTGGAAGACGACGTTGAGTATTGGCTCGCACGCGATTTAATGGAACCCATGGGGTACACTCGATGGGAGAACTTTGCCTTAGTTGTTAAGAGGGCAAAAGTCTCGTGCGAAACAAACAAAACTCCAGTTGATTCCCATTTTCGTGACACCACGAAAATGGTAACTGCCGGTGTCGCCGCTCGCGCGGTTAAAGACTACAAACTTACGCGCTATGCATGCTATTTAATCGCCCAGAACGGAGATTCAAACAAGCAAGAAATCGCGCTCGCACAGGCGTACTTCGCCGTGCAGACGCGCCGGTTTTACCGATCCCCAGGGTAGACTCGATCTGTGAAAGGGGCTGTGTCCTTTCGGGTTCGACCCCATGCGAGGTCAACAAAAAAGACGGCCAACCGAAGTTGACCGTCTTAACTTGCTTTGGTGGGCCGTCAGGGGGTCGAACCCTGGACCTTGGGATTAAGAGTCTTGAACGTGACGTTTTGGCGCGCGCTGTACCAGCAAAGTTGCAGGTAACAGTGCTCTCACTCGCTCCTAACTAGCTGAAGCTGCATTGGAGAACGGTTATTGACGGATATACGGCTATGCATAAACCCCTCCCCGGCAGTACCGGGGAGGGGTTCAGCGTCTATGGGCGGTTAACACTCACGATGCAAAATGCGACGGTCGTCACGATGCCGCCGAAGAGCGCGCCGAGGACGAAGTCCAACGCGATCATGCTAGTACGGGTTGCCGTCGGTGACGCAGACCTGGAGTCGGTCTAGCGGCTCGCCGTAGAAACCGGCGTAGTCGTCGCCGCCGTACGTGGAGCCGTCGTCGCACACGGTATCGAGCCATCCGGCGCGTGCGGTGGTCTGCGAGCGGTACCATGCCTGCTTGTACTCCTCGCCGCCCGGGGTCACGTAGTACATGCGCACGCCGTCGATGGTATGGCCGGCGATACCGGCGCAGCCGTTCACGGTGTCGTTTCGGTCGCCCTTGGCGACCCAGTCTAGCCAGCCGTCCTCGATGGTATGCACCTGGTACTTCAGCGTGCCGCGGTCGACGCGTGCGCACAGCAGGTCGTGCTGTCGGCACGGATACCCTGCAAAGCCGTTGTCCCCGGCGCCGAAGTCGGTCACCTCGTCCAGCCAGCCGCCGCCCTTGAGGTGGAGGGAGTAGTGGACGGGGATACGCTTGCCGGATGCCTTTGAGAAGCCGCCGGATACCGCCTGGGCGGGCTTTGCCGCGGCAGGCTTAGCGGCGGTGGAGGGGGCGGGCGCCTTGCCGCCCTTCATCGCGTCGTACCACGCTTGGGCGCGCTGCATGTAATGGTCGCGCTGGGAGCCCGCAAGCTCGCCGGGGCAAGCCGTGGCGCTCCAATAGCGGTGCGGAAACACGTTTTTGCACCACTCGGGGCGACCGAGGCCGTAGTACAGGCACAGCGCCGCCACGAGATGCGCGCCGCTCTCGATTGCGGCCTCGTGCACGGTCCACGGGCCGCGGGCGTTGTTGGCGTGCTCGATGCTGATGGTCGTGTCGTTGCCGCGTCCGGTGCCGATTCCGTCGCCGCAGGCGTAGGCGCGGTCGGTGTCGTTGACGTGCTGCACGATGTAGCCGTTGCGATCGACGGAATAGTGCGCCGAGCAGCCGTTACCCTTCCAGATGCCGTTGCACTGCTCGCCGGTGAGGTCGCCCGCCATGTGGTGGATGGTCACGCCCCTGATGCCGAACGGACGGCCAACCGAGAAGTTGCAGCCGAGCAGCATATACTTGTCCGGCTGAACGTTTGCGAAATCTGCCATTAGTCCTCCTTGATATCGCCGAGCGCCAGAAGCGCATCGAGCCATTTGTCCGTGATGCCGACTGATTTGAAAGCCGCATAGGCCACCTGCACGCCGCCGACGGCGGCGAAGATGGACGTAACCCATGCCGAGGGTTCGCTCGGGACGCCGCCCGACATGGCCGTGAGGGCGCCGCATCCTGCCGAGACGGCTATGGCCGTCCAGCGGGCGACATTGCCCGTCATCGCCTTCGTCTTGATGGCCTGCACGATGTACGGCACGACCAGCACCGTGGCGACCGTGAGGCCCGCTTGGATCTCATTCATTCGATTGCTCCTATCTGCCGGATTCCTTGCTGTAGATCAGGTCGACGCGGTCGCAGATGTGGTCGACCTTCTCGGCCATTCCCTGGCTGCGCGCTTGGCTGTTGGCCAAGTCGTTGTGCAGGACCTCGTTGGACGCCACGACCGACTCCATGAGGGTCTTCATGCCCTCCATGAGCGCGTTGCTCCGTTCCATCTGGGCGGCGATGCGCCCCTCCATCTGGGACCGTTCGCGGTCGCGATGCGCCCTCTCGTCCACCTCGGCCTGCTTTCGCTCCTCGCGCTTCAGGTCGAGCTCGCCCTTCCGCTGGTTTTGCCGTTTGTACTCCTCGAGGAACTGGCGCCCAAAATAAAAGGCGATGAGCGCCAGGAGCACGCCGCCGAGCCAGCCAGGTCCGTAAGGCGCAAAGAGCTTGAGCACTTCCATCCCGAGCGCCCTCCTTCCGCCTATTCGGCCGTGTACTCCTCGCCGGTGATCTCCTTGTACTCGTCGGCGGTGATCCACTTGCACTCGACGGCCTTGTGTACTCGCGCCTTGCTCCAAAGAGGTCGGTCGTAGTACTTCTTGACGAGCGCGAAGTGCTTGGAATGCTCGTCAGTTTTCTTCGTAGGCATTACTGGTCACCTCCGACCGTCATGAGCAGGTAGTCGATGTTCGCGGTGTTCTGTTCGGTCTGCGTCGGCTTCGACGCCTGCTCGCGCATCTGGCCGTGCAGCGCCGGCACGTCGGGCGTCTCGCCTCTGTCGTAGGCGGCGAGCGCCGCCGTATAGGCCATCTTCTTGGCCTTCTGCTCGATGTACGAGTCGTCGTCGATGACGCCCGCCTCATGGGCCGCGTCGGGGTCGCCGAGCTGCGAGAGCAGGTTTCGCAGCGCGTTCACCTCGGCCTGCGTGCCGTCGTCCACGATGTCGGGACGCTCCTCATTAGTGTCCATTCGGACTCCTTTCTGTTAGTGGGTGTAGTTGATGTACGGGCATCGTATCGGTGGCGTGAGACTGGCCGGCACCGACGACTAGCTCGACGAACAGCCGGTCGAAGTCGCGCACGACCCGGTGCACGTTCATACGGAACCTCGGCCTGCCATCGCCCCGCTTCCGCTCGAGAGACCCGCGGAACGACATGTAGGAGACGTACGCCTGCTCGAGCGTCATGCTTCCCTCGGCGACCATGCGTGCATGTATGCGCATCTTCCGGCGCTCACGCGCGAGGGACTTGGGTATCGGCGTCACGACGATCCTGCCCGACTCGGTGAAGCGGAACCGCTTCTTGAGGAACGTGAACCCGCGCGTAAGCTTCACCACCCTTGTCTTCCTCTCGTTGATGGTGATGCCGAGCGATGAGCACAGTGCGCGGGCGGCGTCGAGGAACCGCCAGAGGGTCTCCTTGTCGAGCGCTATGAAGTAGGAGTCGTCCATGTATCGGCCCGACGCCTCGATTCCGCGCCAGCGCTCGCCGAGATGGTCGAGCGGGGACGGTATGGCGACGGCCAGCGCCTGGTTCGGCTCGCTGCCGAGACCGAGCCCGATCCTTCCGTTCGCCTCTATCTGCAGGCGCATGAACTCGACGGCCGCGGGGTCTGCGAGCGTCCGCCTCACGAGGTCGAGCGCCGTTCCGTGGTCGATTGTCCCGAAGTAGTCGGAGAAGTCCATGAGCAGGACGTAGCCCTCCGCGCCGTGCCTGCGGTAATGCTCGGCGAGCTGCCCCTTCAGGCGCATGAGGGCGTAGTCCGTGCCCCTGCCGCGCATGTTGGCCGCGCATCCCGGCGTGAGCGTCGGCCACACCGCCGGGGCCATGACGGCCCTCGTGACCGCCTTCTGTATCACGCGCTCGGAGAACCGCGGCGCGGCTATCGCCCTGTCCTTCCCGCGCTCGATGACGTGGAACCGGACGAAGCCCTTGCGGATGTCGTTGCCCGCCAGGAGGTCCCGGCGTGCGTAGAGCGAGTTGCGCAGGGAGTGGATCATGTATCGCTGGACGCTCGCCTTCCAGCGGACGCCCTTGGCGGCGTCGCGTGCCGCCTCGTGGATGTTGTCGATGCGGGCGGCATTGGAGATGGTGAGGGCCGCGCAGCGCTTCGCCCTGTTCGCGGCCCTCTTCGCATCGCGCCTGGCTCTCCTTGCCTTTCGGCGCTCATCGCTATTCATGATGGCATCCCGCACGGCCTTCGCCTATGGGCGCCGGCGTTCCCAGGCCGCTTAGGGAGGAGCAATGAAACCGCGTCGAGCGCCGAAGCTCGCGGCCATGCAAGGAGCGGACTGCCCTCCCAGCGGGATGCGTCTTTACGGGCGCATGCCCGAACGTCGGCCCTTCCTTCCTCATGTGCTCGGAGCCCCACGCACCGGCGGGGCTGTCTGGCGAGTATGAGCAATCCCACGCGCGGGCGAATCCAGTCGTTCGTGGCATCGTTGTAGTTGGCGTTGCCGTTGTTGTTGACGTAGCAGACGTGCGCAGACGAGCCACCCCTGACGGAACGGAGCCACCAGTTGTAGCGGTTAACAAGGGACGACGTCCTGCCATTCTACCGCGCCCCGATCAGCTTGACGCCCTTGCGTGCGCCCTTGAGCAGCTTTATCTCGGAGTCGACGAGCCCCGCCATGCGCTCGAAGGCCCCGGCGTGCTGCGCATCTCCCTTTCTGCGGTACACCTCGAGGTACGCCTGCGCGTCCTGGTACAGCTGCTCGCAGTCGGCGACGGCCAGTGTGAGGTAGCGCTTGCGTGCCGCGACGTTCTCGGCGGTGTTCGGGTAGAACGCCTCGGACTTGACGATGTTGTAGACGACGCTGCGGGCCGTCTCGGCCATCGGGACGGCGAACGTGAAGCGCTGCGATTTCGGGATGGCGCTCGACGTGACGACGCCCAGCACCTCCACGCGCAGCTCGATGGCCGTGTTGTAGAACTCGCGCTCGCTCAGGTTTCTAAGCCTCTCGGGTACTCCGCTCAAGGCGATGCTCCTTTCTCGTGACATGAAAAGGCGCACGCGCGAGGCGTGCGCCCGATGGGTGTCCTGTACGGTCCGCTTCGCTACCCTAGGAGGAAGCCCACGCGCGGGCGAATCCAGCCGTTCGCGGCATCGGTGTAGCAGGCGCCGCCGCCGCTGTTGACGTAGCAGACGTGCGCAGACGAGCCACCCCCGACGGACCGGAGCCACCAGGGGCAGCGGGTGCCGTTGAGTCGGTGCGCCGTGTCGCGGAACAGGTCGAACTGGCAGTCGAAGCCGACGGAGAATCCGGGCGTGCCCCAGACCGGGCAGCCGTAGACCTCCATCTCGGAGAGCGACCAGATCTTGCCGATGTCCTGCCAGCTCCAGTTGTTGGAGTCGGTGAGCGCACCGGAGGCGCTGTAGCGCTCCTCGAGCAGCACGCGCTGCGTGAGGATGTACTTGGTCAGGCCCTCGGGCAGGCACGCCTCGAATGCCGTCTCCCAGCCCTTGAGCTGCGAGCACAGGTACGGGTTCTTGATGTCTGCCGTGCCCTGGTTGGTGTTCGTCTCGTTCCACGGGATGTACGAGGAGTTGGCGACACCGTCGTAGGACGAGCTGACCGCTATGGGCGCGGAGGCCACGAACGCGATGTGGTGCCCCTTGCCGCGGTCGTCGCACCACAGGTACGGGTCGATGTGCGCGATGATGAATCGCACGGACTGCTGGCCCGCCACGCCGGACGCGGAGACGAGCGGAACGTCGAGGTAGTCGCCCACGCGCAGGCCCGCGAAGTTGTTCGCCACGATGCGCTTGTGCAGCGCGTCGTAGACCGTGCCGCCGCCGATCTCGCCGGCGAGTAGCGTCGCGATGCTCTGCCCGCCGTACTTGCCGATGAGTAGCTGCCGGTTGAACTCGGTGCCGTTTAGCGCGAGCTGCGCGTTCGATCTCGCCGTCTCGTCGATGACGTTGAGTGACTGGCCGCCGACGACCAGTGTCTTTGCATTTGCCATTTATCCTCCTTATGCGAGGGTTACCGTGCTGCCCGAGACAGAGCACGTGTTCCCGAACGTCACCGTGTCACCGGACACCGACGCCTTGGATGTCGGGCAGTAGACGGTCCCGTCCATGTAGATGAATTTTCCCGTCGCGTCCGCGAGCATCGTGGCTAGCTGGCCGTTCTGCCGGCGCAGCTCGGCGACATCGGACTCTCCGGCAGCGCCCTGCGCCACCGAGTTCGCGATCTGGAGCGCCTGGTTCGCGGCGGCCTCGGCGCGAGACGCCGCGCCGTCGGCCGCGGCGGCCGCATTGCTCGCCAGCGTCGTCGATGCGCTGGCCGTCTGATTCGCGGAGTTCGCCTTCTGGACTGCTGCCTCGGCACTTTTGGTGGCAGTCGAGCACTTTGCCGCGGCCGTCCTCGCCGCCCCGGCGGCGGCGTTGGCGTCATTTGCCTGGGTCTCTGCGGTGCCCGCGGCGCTGATCGCCAGAGACGCGGCGCTCTCGGCCCTATTTCGCGCCGCCTCGACTTCGTCGTAGTTTGCCGGGCGGAACAGGTAGGTGGTGATGCTACCGTCGCTCTCCGTCACGTCGAGGCCGTCGATATAGCCGTCGTCCCCCACCCTCACGTCGTAGACGGCGGAGCCGTCGCCTTCGTTGGCCATGCGGTTTCCCTTCCGCGGGCCTGCGCCCGCACGATAATCAAGCGATGATCCCGATCGCCGTCCAGAGCGGCGGCGACCCGATGAGGACGACCCTCTGCCCGACCTTGGCAGCCGAGCAGGACGTCGTCATGCAGATGCCGGCGACAACCGAGCCCCCGATGCGCACGTCGACGGTCCTGGAGTCCGCCGCGACGACGGTGCCGTAGGCGATCGAGACGCCGGGCGCCGAAGGGCCGGCGACGATATCGGCAAGGTCCGCGGCCAGGGACGGCATGGCGCTCACGAGGCATCACCCCCTCATGTACATGCGGAGCTCGATCCTCATGGGGCATCCCATCGAGAGCTCGAGGTCCATCTTCCGGATGCAGGCGCGGGCGAGCTCGATCCCGACAGACGGCAGCCTGATGGCGCACGCCGAGTAGACGTCCGCCGACGGGTTGTAGATCGCCGTGATGATCGGACGGCGGATGACCGAGCACTCGGTGGCGAGCAGGCTCGCCGCCTTCTCGTTCGCAGCCTCGACCGCGAACTGCGTTGCCACAACGCCCTCCTCGACCTTGACCTGCGCTACGTCGATGTACGATCCGGTCGGCGCGCTAGCGGCAAGGTAGATGTAGCCCGCGCTGTATTCCTCGGACTTGGCCGGGGTGGCCGTGAGCGACAGCCTCGTCCAGCCTGGCCCGATGGCGACCGTCGCGGTCTCTCCCCCGTCGTCCTCGCGCCAGATTGGCTGGACCCTCACCTGCACCCTCTGCGACGCGTAGAGGTAAACGGACTCGGTGTACGGCTGGCCCTTCTTGAGGAATATCTTGTCCTGGGCGATGCCGATCTCGCCGGAGCCCGACCCCTTCGTGATGCGGATCGCCTGGCTGATGCCGCCGATCGGACACCCGGAAACGCCGACGGTCTCGATGGTCCCCCCGCCGCCGCTGCACCTGAAGGTCGCGCTGTCGTGGGTGCCGTCTCCGGCGAGCGGGTAGAAGCCGCCGGCGATGACGCTCTCCCCTGACGGGAGGTCGCTGTACTGGTACCGCTTCACGATGCGGCGGCCCGTGGAGACGGTCGACCACTCGCTCTGCGGGCTGTCGTCCGAGGCCGTTCCCCTGACGCTCTCGCCCTGGGTAGCGAAGTCGACGTGCACCACGTTCACCGCGTCGAAGTCGTCCTGCTCGTCGGTGAGGTCGGGAAGCACCCGGCAGTCCTCGCCCTCTGAGAAGGTGTGGTCGATCGGCCTCGCCGCCGGTTCCAGGTAACGCCTGAACAGCACGCGCCCGTAGGCGTCGGTCGACGCGCTCCTGAATCCTGCAGCGGAGAGCAGCCTATTGACCGCGCCCAGCTTGTTGTCCGGCGTGTCCGCCGTGGCGGCGATCCCGAAGACCCATGCCGTCGACAGCGTGTAGTCGCTCGGCTCCGCGACCACCTCGAGCCCGCACCCCTCCGCGATCGCCTTGGCCGCGGAGACCGCGTTTGCGCCGGCCGGCACGGTGTACGGCTCGTCGAAGTCGTCCTTCGCGAGGTCGTGGAGTCTGCCGTAGAGCGTCGCGATGCCGGTCGCCACCTCGCCGCTCACCGTGCGGGACGGCGTCGAGCACTCGAAGGTCCCCAGGCACACGGTGCGCGACGCGCCCGAGATCGGGTCCTCCGCGTCGAGGTAGATGCGCACGAAGTCGTTGCCCATGTCGAGTCTGCCGACGTAGTCCAGCGATGCGGACTCATAGGTGTCCGTGTCCTGGTTGCGGCTGATGCTCCCGCCGGTGAAGCACTCGATGGCGCCGGTCTCCAGGCCGGTCGACCGCGAAACGCGGGCGTACCGGTAGGAGGTCCTGAACGACGCGAGCCAGATATCATCCGAAACCGTTGGGCTCCCTCCATCGCTCCCTCTTCGTCGATACGGACACCCTGTAGTCCTCAGGCGCGCACCTGGTGAGCGTCCCCGTGACGGCGGCGAAGCCGCGGTCGCCCAGATGGGGTCGCACCCAGGCGCTTCCGTAGCGGCCGAACAGGCCGCGGACGCGCAGGTAGTCGTCCTCCTCGATCGTGAACTCCATCGACTCCTTCATCGAGAGGTTGCCGCTCTCGAACCCCATGGGCAGGCCGCCGCCGACGAAGTGGAACTGGTCGCGCTCGCGCTCGGGGCTCGCCGAGTACTGCGGCGGGCCGCCCATGTTCCTGTCGCCCACGACGACCTCGGAGGCGTCCGGCCCGAAGTTGAGGGCGAACCCGTCGCACGGGCACACGGTCCCCACCTCGGTCGTCGAGGTGGTTCCGGAGGCCGCGTAGCCGCGCGCGACGTAGGAGAACCCGACGTTGAGCGGCGGCAGGCGGTCGATGACGCTCTGCCCGGACTTGAGGCCGCTCGAGAGCAGGAGCCTCGAGCCGTCCGCGAGCACGCGCTCGATATCGAACGAGGCGCACGGCGGGAGGCTGTGGACGGTTGCGCGCGTCCCCTTTATGGACATGCCGCCCCTGATGCGGATGTTGCCCTCGGGCGTCATGGCCATGGGGCCGCGCAGCTTGTGGTCCCTGACGGAGAACTCCGAGATGCCGTCGCGCACCGTGACGACGGCTGCGAGCGCGTCGCTGTAGGAGACGTTGACGATGGGCGTGGCGGGCACGAGCCAGTCGGTCGAGAACGAGCGGGTGACGGTCGTGGACAGGCTCGAGCCGCCGCGGACGGTGAGCTCGAGGACGTACGCGGACCTGTTCTCCAGGCCGGAGGCGATCTCGTGCGACCGCGCGCCCGCGGCGACCGATGTGTCGATGACCGCGGAGCCGCCGCGCAGCAGCCTCAGGCGCTGGTAGGTGATGCCGGTCTCGTCGACAGCGGTCCAGGCGGCGCGCAGCGGGAGCTCGACGACGGCCTCGCCGTCCTCCGCGGGGGTCGTGAAGAACGCCTGCGGCGGGTCGGCGACCCTGAACACCGCGTACTCCGACCACGCTCCCCATGAGGGGTCGGCGCCCTTGGTGCGGACGCGTAGCCGGTAGGTGCCCTTCGCGGACAGGCTCAGGGATGTCGTCGACGCGGGCCCGGTGATGTGGTGCGGGACGGTCTTGCCATCGGGCCCGACCAGCTCAATCTGCGCCGCCGTCTGGGCTGTCCCGTCGGGGTGGTTCCGCGTCCAGCCGATGGTCGCCGTCGACCCAGTCGGGTAGGCGGGGTCGACCCCGGAGACGGCGGGCGCGTACGGCGGGCAGATCGTCGCCACTGCGTTGGATGCCGTCCACGCGGAGAAGACGGTGTCCCCCGCGCCCGCCACGGGCTCCTCGCGGTAGGTGCGGACCTCGTAGACGACCTTCTCTCCCGCCACGGCAGACGGGTCGGTCATGGTCCAGACGCCCGGCTCCTGTCTGTCGGCGGTAAGGGCGCGGGGCTTGTAGGTCCTGCCGCCGTCGGAGGTCGCGCGGACATCGAAGCCGCTAATCCAGAACGGGATATCGGGACCCCTGACGACCAGCGAGACCTCGCCGTCGCCGGAGCGCGATAGCGAGACCGATGCCGGTGGGGAGGGCGTCTTGTAGACGCGCACGGAGCTCGTTCTCTCCGACGTGCCGCCTCGCCAGCGCGCCCTTACGTCGTAGTCGTAGTAATTGTTTGCCGATGTCGACGTGTCGCGCCAGTTGGAGATCGTGACGCTGTTGTAGGGGTTCTCGGTGTCGCCGCCGTTGGTATGGCGGTAGACGTTGATGCCGTCGTAGTACTTCCTAGCATCGTCGTCCGGGTGGTTGACCCACTCGAGCTCGGTTGTCCCGTCGGTCGAGCGCGTGACCCTGAGGTCGGTCGGGGCCGCGGGCTCGTATGCCGGGACCTTGCCGATCCTGGCGCCCTCGCCGCAGGAGGTCGTCGCGCCGACCCCGCCGTAGCCGTTGACTGCCACGGACTCGGTGTACGCCTCGACCCAGACGTCGTAGTCGTTGTCCTTGCGCTCCGCGTCGGTGTACCCACTGACGGTGACGGCGCGCTTCCAGGAGGAGGTCGTGTAACCGTCGCCGCTCGCCCGCCAGACGCCGCCGACTTTGACGTGGAGGCGCACGCCGTAGTAGTACCAGTTGCCGAAGTCGACAGCGGCGCTCCAGTGGATTCGCGCGGTCGAGTCGCTGATGTTCTCGACCCAGGTCGACAGGGAGACCCCGTAGTACTTGACGTTATTTCGCTTTGTCTCCGCGTATGCCATGCCCTACCCCCTTCCGGTCCTGACGGTCCTCTTGAGCTCAGCGACCAGCGCCTTGAGCGCCTCCGCGACCCTCTCGTCGACTTCGAGGGCGGACCCGTCGAGGTAGATGTTGTAGACGTCGCCGCGCTGGCCGCCGATCCGCGCCATCTGCTCGGCGATGGTCGCCGCGAACGGCTCCGAGTACTTTCGGTTGGTGAGCGGGACGATGGCCTCGGCACCGTCCTCGCCCACCCAGTCGAGCGGATAGCCGGTGACCGGCGCGTCGACGATGGCGCCGTGCGCGTGCATGCGGATGCCGCCGTCGGCATGGCGTATGCCGCCGGCGGCCTTCTCGTTGCGCGTCCTGTTGACGGTCAGGTAGGTCGTGGTGATCGTCGCCGACCTGGAGTGGAACGGCTCGTTCATCACGGCGTGCATGGCGGACTGGCACCTTGGGAGCGTCGAGTAGCTCGCCTTGGCGGTCATCTCCTTGCTCTTGAGCTTGGTGCCGTTGAGCTTGTCCACGGCCGTCTGGGCCTTGTCGACTTCCTTCTTGTCGACCTTTGCCTTGCCGTTCTTGGACTGGAGAGCCGTGCCGTTCCAGGTCACGAGGTTGCCCTGGGCGTCGCGCAGGTCGCCGACGCTCACGTCGACGGTACCGTTCTTGTCCATCAGCTGCGCGCCGTTCCAGGTGTACACGTTTCCCTGGGCATCCATCAGCTGGGTCTGGTCGACGGTAACGTTGCCGTTCTTGTCGACGATCGGCTGCGCGTTGTAGTTCTGGACGGCCCACACCATCTGGTCGATGTTGCCGTTGAAGTTGTGCGCGAGCGCGGCGAGGTTGGCCGAACCGATGCTGTTGAGTGTCTCGGTAGAGACCCCGGCGGCGGCGCACGCGTCCGAGAACGCGCCGAAGTCGATGTTCTCCTTCGAGAACGCCTTCTTGAGCTTGCCGCCCATGTCCTCGAGCGCGGCCTGGATCTCGCTAGCCGCCCGGACGGTCGAGGCGGCGCCCTCGTCCATCGAGACGCCCCAGGCGTCGAGGTCGGAGACGATGGACCGCGCCGTGCCGTCGTAGTCCTGCGCCAGCCTGGCGAGCTGCTCGTCGCTGAGGCCCGCCAGCTGCTCGGTGTTGACGCCGAGCTGCGACAGCGACCCCGAGACTGAGGTGAGCGTCTGTCCGTTCGCCGAGAGCTGGGCCTGGAAGAGCGTGAGCTGCGCCTGGGCGAAGTGCTCGAACGTGCTGCCGGCCTCCTGCGTGGTCTGGGCGGCGTCGCCGAGCTTGCCGTTGAGCACGTCGATGCTCTCGGAGGCGGAGTCGAACTGGTCCTTAGCCTCGTGGTACTCCCTACCGACCTTCTCGGTGCAGGCTATCGCGTCCAGCTCGCCCTTGGAGAGCTCCGGGTAGGTCTTCGCGAGCTCCTTCAGGCGGTCCTGGTAGGGCTTCGTCTTGGAGGCGAGCGTGTCGGCGGCCTCGGACTGGGCCTGGTACGCCTCGGTGAGGTTCGCCGTGAGGGCGCTCACCTCGGCCTCCTTCTTCTTGGAGGCGATGAGCTCGTCGATGGACCGCTTGAGGTTCTTGACGTTGCCGTCCGCGTCGACGTACTGCCCGTTCGCCACGTCCTGCGCCGAGATGTTGAGCCCGAGCTGGTCGTTGAGCAGCTGCAGCGCCCACGTGAGCCTGCCCTGGGCGTCGGTGGACAGGTCGGTCTTGCCGGCATAGTTGTCGATGATCTGCTGCGCGGTGTTGAGCTGCGCGATCTGCGACTCGGCGGCCCTCGTGTTCTCGTTCATGGCGTCGACGTGCTTGCCGATCGACTCGGCGAGCTCGTCGACGGACATGGCGGAGAAGCTGGACTTCTTGCCTACATTCTCGACCCTGCCGGCGTAGGACTCGAGCGCCACGGTGTTTGAGGCCGCGTCGACCAGGCCGGTCGTGGCCTTGTTGAGCGCGTCCGTGCGGGCCTGCCACTCGACCTGCTTCTCGATGAGTATGCCGATGCCGGCGGCCGCGACGGTGCAGCCGATCGCGACCGGGTTGAAGCCGATGCCCACCGCCTCGAGCGACTCGGCGAACGTTCCGGCGCCCCCGCGGGCGAGTTTGAACGCCTCGGTGGCCTTGCCCACGCCGCTCGCGACGCCGGAGAGGACGGGCACCGCCTTCTGCCACGCCGCGATGCCCGCAGCCCCCGAGATTATCTCGGGGGCCAGGCTCTTGAACCCGCCGTAGAGCTGCTTGAGCATCGGCATCGACGCCGAGACCCCGCCGTTGACGACCTTGAAGAAGCCGCTCACGGCGCCCTTCGCGTCGTCGAGCACCCCGGCGATGTTGTTTCTGCCGATCGCCTCGAACGTCCCGGTGACGCCCTTGGTCACGGAGTTCGACATGTTCTGGATGCTCGTCTGGACGCCGCCGGCCGCGGTCTCGGCCTGGTCCTTGAAGGACGCGAAGCTCGCGCCGCCCTGCGTATCGAGCTCGACCATCTTGTCCATGAGCTGGTCGAGCGTGATGGTCGGGTCCTTGCCCCCGCCACCGAGCGCTGCGTACAGGTCGTTGGCGTTTGCCGTGGGGCCGAGCATGGATTTCGCCAGCTGGTCCATCTGGCCAGGCGCGGCCGTCGTAAGCGAGCGCCAGTCCTCCATCTCGGGCTTGCCCTTGGAGAGGATCTGGCGGAACTGCTCCATCGCCGCCGCGCACAGCTGGGTCGAGCTGCCCGAGGCGATGAGCATGTCGTTGAGCGCGAGTCCGACGTCGGTGGCCTTGTCGAGGTCGCCGACCGTGGCGGTGATGCCCTGGACGACCGAGACCATGTCGTCGAGCCTGGTGGGCAGGGTCGACAGGCGGTCGGACATCTTGCCGATAGACGCGTTGGCGGAATCGGCGGAGTACCCGAGGGACCGCATGACCTTCGGGTAGTTGTTGAGTGTGTCGAAGCGGCTGATCGCCGACCCGACATGGGACGAGATGGAGTCCATGGCCTTCGACGTGAGCGTCGAGAAGGCGCCTATCATCGCGCCGGAGCCGGCCAGCCCCTTCCCGAACCCGGAGCCCGTGCTCTTGCCGAGGCTGGAGCCGGACTTGCTCGCCTGCCCCTCGCACTTGCCGAGCGCGGACTCGACCGACTTGGTAAGGTTGTCGAACCTGGGGACGATCAGCAGGTCCGCGCGTCCGATCTCAGCCATCCGTCACCTCCACCCACTCGGTGTTCTCGATGCGGGCACGAACCGACGCCGCGCGCTCTACCGCGGCGCCGGCGGCGGCCACGTCCCGCGGGCGGGGCACCCTCGGGGCTTCCGATGCCTTGCCGCCGCACAGCGCGGTCGCCGCCGCGTAGACGCTGTCCACGACGTCCGCCGCCAGGTGCTGCTCCTGGGTCCAGCTGCGCTCCGGGTGGAGGGCCGCCACGGTGAGCGACCCATCCGGCAGCGTCCTCACGAGGTCGTACGCCTCGGCGGCGCCGACCTCGTCGTAGCAGCAGCCGTAGAAGACCCTGAAGTCGTGCCTGAGCAGGGGCAGGTGGCGTTCCTCAAGGTCGGCGAGCTCTAGAAGTTTTTTAGTTCGGCCGAGTAGAGCAGCTTGTTGTAGGCGTAGCCCAGCGCATCGTCGTCCTGCGTGCCGTCGTCCTCGGTCACGGCCTCCATGAGGCTCGCGTACTGCTCGTCGCCGAGGAGGAAGCGGAACGCCCCGTCGAGCTCCTCGGTCGTGCGGTCCTCCTTGTTCATGGCGTCGATGAAGCGGCGGTCGTGCGCTCGCTTGACGGGGATGCTCATGGCGATGCCGAGAACGGTCAGCTCGGCGCAGCGTCCTCGCTTCTGCTCGATGAGCTTCGCCTTGTCGGCCGCCGTCTGCGCGGCGGCGGTCGTGAAGCCGAGGACCTTGGCGTATGCCTCGAGCTCGCCCTCGTCCATCATTGCCAGGTAGTCCTTGTTCATCTTTCCTCCCAGATAAAGGGCCGCCCCGGCAGAACCGGGGCGGCGTTTTCGTTATGGCCCTGTCTACGCGGCGGGCTTAGCGCGGTAGATGTCGAACAGCGGCTTGTCCGCGGTCTTGATGACCGTGAAGGTGAAGCCGTACTGGACCAGTCCGCCGGGCTTGTGCTCGACGTCGTCGTAGGAGTCGATGGAGACGCGCGGGATGACGGTGCGGCGGAGGTTGCCAGTGTCCTCGAGCTCGTCGATGACGAGCGGGACGCGCACGTCGGAGTTGGCGACGGCCTTGATGTGGCTGAACGTTCCGTCCTCGTTCGTCTCGACGTTGTCGGCGCCGTAGCGCAGCTTGGCGACGGAGGAGCGGACGGACTCGATGAAGACCATCTTGTACTGGTGCTTCTCCTCGGAGACCTTGGTGAGCACGATGGACTGGTGCCAGCCCTTGAACTCGTTGACCGTCACGCCCTTGGAGGCCGTGAAGCCGTCGAGCGACAGGTCGCCCAGCGACACGAGGTCGGTGAGCGTGGAGATCTTGGTCGTGGCGTCGGCCGGGAGCGTCGGCTTGGCCTTGAAGCTCGTGTACACGCAGCCGCCCTCGACGGGTGAGCCGGTGGTTACGAGCGAGGGGTCGATATCGGCCGCGGGGGTCGCTTCCTCTGACGCGAGGGCAATCTTGGCCTCTTCGTTGTTGGATGCCATTTATCCTTCTTTCGGTTGGTATGTCTTCAGTCGGTACAGCGCGTACCAGCGCGGGGACCGGGCGAGGTAGTCGTAGTCGGTCCGCATCTCGAGCTCCTCGCAGGCGCAGAAGCCCCGCGCGAACGGCAGGTGCGACATCGCGTCGCCCACGAGCTCGGCGAGCTCCTCGGCCCTGGCCTCTGTCGGGGCCCACATGATGACCTCGACCTGCGGCGAGTCCACGAGCGCGTCCTGCCGCGCGCCCCCGCACCGGCGGACCACCACGACGGTCCCCGGCCGTTCCCCGGGCAGGCCGACCTGAACGGGCACGCCGCCCAGGGCGGACTCGAGGATCGCCCTGAGCTCGCCCATCACGTTGAGTCTCGGCACGTTTCCTCCTTAGAGCAGGTGGTCGAGCGTGTGGTTGCGGTTCTGGTCGAAGGCGCCTGCCGGGGTCGCGGCGCGTACGACGCCGAAGGTGTCGCAGGAGCCCGACTTGACGACGCCCACGTAGGGGGCGCTGTCGAATGTCCCCGGGTATTTCTTCTCGAGGGACCTGCGGTAGCCTGACGGCACGTGGTGTGATGCGGCCTCGGCGTTGGCCCTCGCCGCGAGACGGGCTGTCTCGATCGCCACCCAGGCGCGGACGCCCGCGCCCTTCGTGACGGCGATGACGCCCGCGTCGCTGTGGACGAAGCGCCCGAACTTGATCTTGTCAGCCATGGACCCTCCCCGCCGTCGCCGTCATGTTCCACGCCGTGGGGCAGGGGTTCGCGATGTCGGGGGAACCGACGACCAGCAGCGCGGTGTCGGGGTCGGCTGGCATGCCGCGCCCCGTCAGGGCAATGCGGCAGCGCGCCAGCGGCGGCCCCGCGTACGTCTTGGGGAACGCGATTGAGTAGCTCGCCTCGATGCCGTCAGGCCGGACGGCATCCCCCACATCAGAGCCCGCCAGGGGCCGCACGAGGCACCCCGTGACGACGGTGGCCTCCCACTCGACGACAGGCTCGCCCATGGCGTCCCTGTCCGTCTCCGTGCTCGACAGCACCGTCACCTCCTCGCCCATCACGGCCTGCCCCCGTAGCTCGGGCACACGGTGCCGATGCGCTGGCCGCGCCCGAGCAGCCTCTTGAGCGCGGCGAGCGTCGAGCGGTCGAAGTAGGCCGTGCCGCTCGGGTTCTGGAACGTGAAGCTCCCCTGGAACCCGTTGGCCGTGAAGCTCGACTGCGAGACGCCGGTGAGGTCCTCCACGCCCATGGGCGCGCAGGCCGGCTGCACGAGCTTCTTGCGGGCCGCGTCGGTCACGAGATCCCGCGCCAGCGCCGCCGCGTCCCCCGCCAGGGTGCGCGCCCGGCCGATGCCGAGCGTCGCGCGGAGCTTCGCGCTCTGCCGCGACAGCTCGGCGGCGACGCGCTCGTCGGGGGTCGCCGCGTCGCCTGTGTCGATGCGGTACTCGTCGACCGTCGCGAACGAGTATTCTTCCACGGTGGCCTCCTTACTTGGCGGAGATGGTTCCCTTCACGATGTAGTCCTGCACCTCGGGGAAGAACGTCGCGCCGGCGAGCACGTTGGTCTCGACGGACACGTGGTCGTACGCCGGGGTATGCGCGACGCCGATCAGGCCGGAGTCGGAGACCGTGTACGTGAGGCCCGAGGTCGCGAGCTCGCCGAAGTCGACGCCGAAGATGCGGATGTTGTCGGCGGGGGTGGCGATCATGGTTCCCTTGGCGACCTGGTTGGTCAGGAAGACGCCCGAGAGGCCCAGGAAGTTCTCGAGGTAGGTGAGGCCGAACAGGTTCTGGTCGGTGATGGTGGCGGCGCCGAGGTAGTCGGCGGCGTCGTCTCGGTTGATGAAGTGGACGATGCGCTCGGCGGCGTCGCCGTTGGTCTCGAGGGTGTTGCCGAGCTTGGCGTCGACGGCCGCGGCGCATGCCTGCAGGCCCTTGCCGGTCGCCGCGCCCGTTCCCTTGAGCAGGAAGGAGAAGAACTGCGAGACGATGCTGCGGCGCACGAGCGAGGCCATGTGCTTGTCGGTCTTGAGCACGGCGTTGACGTAGCCGGACTGCTGGATCGCCTTGTGCGTGGTCATGCGGCGGTACGGGAAGGCCTCGGCCTCGCCCACGGGCTCGTAGGTGGCGGTGAACTTGGACAGCGCGACCTCGTCGCCCTCGACGTAGGACGTGCCGGAGCTGGAACCAAGCTGGACGGCGGCGTCGCCGGTGGCGGACTCCTTGGAGCCGTCGGTCTTGGAGTTGTTGAGCTCGCCGGTCACCTTGAGCATCTTGAGCGTGGTGCCGGCGGCGATGGTCTCAGCACCGAAGATGCCGAGGACCTCGAGCAGGCGGTCGAGGTCGCCCTCGAAGTTGCGGATGAACTCCTGGTCCATCGAGGCGTTGATGGCCTCGGAGTCGGAGATGTTTGCGGGTACGGGCATGCTTGCCCCTTTCTTACTTGTAGAGGTCCATGTGCGCGGCGCGGGCCATGATGCGCTTGGCGGGGTCCTTGATGGACTCGATGGACTCCCTGTTCACTTTCTTTCCTCCGCCGGATCCGCCCTTGTCGAGCGGGTAGCCCGGCTGGCGCGACTCGGCGAAGTCGGCGACGGCCTTTGCCGATGCCGTCATAGACTCCTCGTCGTCGCCGTGGATGAGCGCGGCCGGCACGCCGGTGGCCTGCGACACGCGGGCCAGGGTGCGCTCGCGCTCGCGCTCGGCCTCGGACGCGGCGAGGCGTCCCTTCAGGTCGTTGAGCTCGTCGTTGAGGGACTCGACGGTGGGCGCCTGCGCGCCCTGGGCGTCCCACAGGTCGGCCTTGCCCTTGTTCTCCTTGGCCCGGGCCTCCCACTTGCGGGACTCCTTCTTGAATCGCTCGGCCTCGGCCTTCCAGTCGATCGCGGGCGGCTCCTGCGGTGCGCCGGGCTCTTGGCCGGCGCCGGGTTCCGCCGGCGCGGCGGGCTGCGGGGACTCGACGGGATCGGTCACGGTGTTGGCTTGCTGTTGGGTCGGCATCTTGCACTCCTTCCGCCCCGTGCGGGGCCCGCCTCGCGCCCCGTGCGGTGGCGCTGGCGGTGTTTGGGCATGGAAAAGGCCGCCTCCCGTGCGGGCTGCGGCCTCATGTTTCTGCCGGCGCGTTGCGTGTCTTCGCCGGCGACGCTTGATGGCGCGTCGCGCCCGCCCTCCCACGGGGCGTCCTCACTTGGCCGAGAGCCTCTTGCTCACGCTCGCCGCGGTCTGCGCGAGCGACTTGGCGTAAGGGCTCCCGGGCTTGAAGCCCATGGCCAGCCCCGCCCTGTTCGCGGTGGCCATGCGGGCCTTGAGGTCGTCCGGGGACGATGCCCCCTCCATGTACCTCTGGATGTCGCCGATGCTCCCGAACCTCTTCCCGTCCACGAACGCGGCGACTACCTTGCCGCCCCTGCGGTGGCCGCGGGACCCCGAGCGCCTGGACCCCCATTCGGGGTGCTTCGCGCGGTACTCGTCGTAGAGCGCCGCCGGGTCGTAGCCGTCGAGCGCGGGGCTGCCGGAGAAGTCGACGACCGGTATGCACCTGCAGCTCGGGTGGCGCTCGGCGCCGGCGGTCGCCGAGCTCTTGAAGACGAAGCCGCGCGAGC
>NZ_QSTQ01000014.1:0-67338 GCF_003438275.1 Collinsella sp. OM07-12 | reverse complement strand
CGACATAGCGAATCCATCACCCGTTTCCTAGACTGTCAGAAGTAGTTATAAAAAAATGCGAGCCACGATGATTGAAAGGTGCTGTATACGCGCGATGGCCCATCTTGGCGCTCGGGCATTTGAACAGATTGCTGGAGAAGTTGTCCAAACTGTTGCGACGGTGTTTCACAATGCCAATTCAGATTTGCCTGGAGTTTACATTAGGCTTGTCGGCTATGCGAATGCTGAAGAAAAGGACAGAGCTTTAAGATTGGCGATAAGAGACAACTTGGCCGCGAATCGCTTTGTGGCATGCGAAAAAGATTTTAAAGCTATTCCCGATAGCCCAATTTCATACTGGGCGGACAAATCGATTTATCATGCATTTAGGGTAGGGGAATCTATTCGCTGTCGCTTTGTCCCGCACGCGGGAATCTCCACCGGCGACAATAATTCTTTCCTTCGACTATGGTTCGAAGTTCCGTTTAATGAGCAATGTGGAAGCGATTCCGATAGGAGATATTGGCATCACAATAAAGGTGGGGATTATAGAAAATGGTACGGAAACCGCTCTTTTGTGCTGTGGTATGACGAAGACGCAAGGCGTGAAATGAATACCAAGCCTGGCTTTCGACACGACGGCAATCAATTCTATGGAAAGCCCATGGTCTCGTGGACGAAGGTCAGTTCAGGAGCTTTTCACATGCGGTATTACGAAGATGGCTTTACATTTGACAGTGCTTCTCCGGCTTTCTTCTCAAGTGAGTATTCTGACTTGTATATGTTGATGGCTTTTCTCAACTCAGCCGTCGCCGCACGCTTGTTGTCATTTATTAATCCAACTTTGAATTACCCTCCAGGCCCCATTGCGAATGTGCCTCTACTTTCTATACCGGAGACCGACGCCGCTGTCCTGAAAGATTATTCGCAAGGGTGCCTTACATGCTCGAAAAAGGACTGGGACTCTTTCGAAACCTCCTGGGACTTCGAGTGGCATCCGCTTGCGCCTTCTGCGCGCGAACGCGTCGAGCAACTTTCCTACGGCATGAGTTATGACGCCCGCGCAGCCTCCGTTTCCCTTATCTCGGAGCGGTTTGCGCGTTGGAGCGACGAGTGCGACGA
Organism: Collinsella sp. OM07-12; assembly: GCF_003438275.1. Classification (NCBI taxonomy): domain Bacteria; kingdom Bacillati; phylum Actinomycetota; class Coriobacteriia; order Coriobacteriales; family Coriobacteriaceae; genus Collinsella; species Collinsella sp. OM07-12. Next base: position 66,237 of record NZ_QSTQ01000014.1, on the reverse strand, counting down.
GCGCTTCAACCAGCTCAAAGCCAACGAGGAGGAGCTCAACCGCATCTTCGCGCGCACCTACGGCATGGAAGGTGAGGTGCCCATCGAGGTACCCGAAGATAAAGTTTCGGTGCGTCGCGCCGACCTGGTGCGTGATGTGAAGTCGCTCGTCTCCTACGGTGTCGGCTGCATCATGGGCCGCTACTCTGCCTTCGCGCCCGGGTTGATCCTGGCCGACGCGCAGCAGACGGTGGACGACTTCAAAGCGAAAGTCCCCGATGCTGGATTCCTGCCCGACGACGATGCAATCATCCCCGTGCTGGATGGCGAGTGGTTCGGCGATGACATCGTGGCGCAGTTCCGCAAGTGGCTTGAAGTGACCTATGGCACCGAGACGCTCGACGAGAATGTGAAGTTCATTGAGAATGCCCTGGGCAAGGACCTGCGCAAGTACTTTGTGAAGGACTTCTACAAGGACCACTGTGCCACTTATCAGGTGACAGGTAGCGGTAAGCGCCCCATCTATTGGATGTTCGCGAGCCCTAGGGGCAGCTTCCAGGTTCTTGTCTACATGCACCGCTACACGCCGAGCGCGGTCGGCCAGATCCTGACCAGGTACCTGCGCGAGTACGTCGAGAAGCTCAACGCGAAGATCGGCCAGCTCGAGCAGAGCGACCGTGCGGCCGACAACCGCCAGGCGGACAAGTACCGTGCGGTGGTGCGCGAGCTTACCGATTGGGAGCGCGACGTCATCTACCCGCTGGCCAACGAGCGCGTAGACATCGACCTGGACGATGGCGTGAAGAAGAACTACAACAAGTTCCCGCACGCCTTGGCCAAGGTCGCGGGATTGAGCACTTGGAGATAGGACTGCGCATGGACGCATTGGATAAAAAACTGAACGACGTATTTACGGGTTATGTAGTCCGTAAGGACCTCGTCAAGCTCGTGAAGGGCAATGCGGCGGTTCCCAGCTACGTGCTTGAGTACCTGCTGGGGCAGAATTGCGCCACCGATGACGAAGGCCAGATTGAGGTGGGCGTGGAGCGCGTGCGCAGCATCCTTGCCAAGCACTACGTGCAACGTGCCGAGGCTGGCGCTATACGTTCTGATATTAAGCAAATTGGCCAGAAGCGTATCATCGACAAGGTTTCGGTCACGCTCAACGAGAAGCGCGATGCCTACGAGGCATCCTTTGAGAACCTGGGTGTATCCAAGGTCCTCGTGAGCTCTGACACAGTTAAGAAGAATCGTCGTCTGCTCGTTTCGGGCGTGTGGTGCATCGCCGATTTATCCTACGAGGCAAATGAGGCGCGCGATGAATCGCCCTATGTCCTCAATTCGCTTAAGCCTATTCAGATGTCGCGTTTCGACTTTGAGGGCTTCGTTACACGCCGCTCGCAGTTTTCTGAGGACGAGTGGATTGACATACTCATCCGTTCGATTGGTTTGGATCCTAACCAGCTGGGCCGCCGTGCCAAGCTGTTTCAGTTGACCCGCCTCGTGACCTATTGCGAGCGCAACTACAACTTGGTTGAGTTGGGTCCTAAGGGCACTGGCAAAAGCCATGTGTTTAGCGAGTTTAGCCCGCATGGCATTCTTATCTCGGGCGGCGAGGTGACGCCGGCAAAGCTATTCGTGAACAACTCCACGGGCAAGATCGGTTTGGTTGGCTACTGGGATTGTGTGGCCTTCGACGAGTTCGCCGGTAAGAACAAGAAGCCCAAGGCAGACATTGTTGACATCATGAAGAACTATATGGCCAACAAGAGCTTTAGTCGTGGTATTGAACAGGTGACGGCAGAGGCGTCTATGGTGTTCGTGGGCAACACGAGCCACGACGTGAGCTACATGATCAACAAGACGGACCTGCTCGAGGATTTGCCCCCCGTCTATCATGACCCCGCGTTTATTGATCGCTTGCATGCCTATATCCCTGGCTGGGAGATGGATATCATCCGTGGCGACATGTTCTGCAGTGATTTTGGCTTTATCGTTGACTACCTTGCCGAGGCCTTGCGTGCTATGCGTCCTATGGACTATTCGGGTGAGGTCGATCGGTTCTTCGAGCTTTCGAGCAGTATCTCGACGCGCGACCGTGACGGCGTGGTAAAGACATGCGCGGGCCTGATGAAAATTCTGTTCCCCGGGCGCAATGAGACCGCTGAGGAGGCCGCTGAGATCGTCGAGTTCGCTTTGGAGCTGCGCAAGCGCGTAAAGGATACTCTCATCCGCATTGACGAGACCTTCGAGCGTGTTGACTTTGCCTATCGCCCCAAGGGGGGAGGCGCCTGGAAACAGGTGGCAACGCTCGAGGAGCTTGACTATCCCGCGACGTATCACTCACTGGACAAGGTGCCTTGGGAGGGCGACGGGGGCAAAGCGCCTATGACCGATGGGTTCGAGGCAGCGGTCCAGGCAGACGAACGCGTCGCCGAAGAAACCGTGGATAAGCCTGCTGTGTCCGCTGAGGCTGAGGCAGCACCTCCTGCGCAGTCTCAGCCGAAGCCAGCGGTGCGCAAGCCTGGGGCTGGGCACATTGCCCTGCGCGAGAATCAGCGCGGTGTTTCCTATGAGAAGCTCTTTGGTGCCTATTTGGAGGGGGCGCACAACGTCGAGATTATTGATCCGTACGTGCGCACGTTCCACCAGTGCCGCAACGTAATGGAGCTGCTCGAAGTGGTCGTGCGTCATTGCAAGTTCGACGTGACTTCGGTAAAGGTGCATCTGGTCACAGCTCCCGACGAATACCCCGATTCTAAACAGGAGGAATATCTGGAGCAAATCAGGGAGTCCATGTCTCCTTTGGGCCTTGATTTTACTTGGAAGATTGATCGCAGCGGTGCGCTTCATGCGCGACATCTCAAGATTGATCGCAAGTGGGACATCCTGCTCGATCGCGGGCTGGATATTTGGCAACGCTTCGACAGCGGCAACGCTTTTAGCATCGAGAACCGCCTGCCCGAAATGCGTCGCGTAAAGGCATTTGAGCTCACCTACATGAAGGTGAGCGAGTAATAGGGCCGCTTGTTGTCATTTGCCAATGCAGCGAATGTCGTCGAAGCGATCTTTGGGGTTTTGGGCTAAGCCATGGTGCCACAACACAGATGCACTATGGCGGGGAGGCAGGTTTCGTGTGGGTGCTTGGATGATTCGCGCTGGGCGCGGGGGAGTATACGCGCCCAGTTGGCTCGAGCGTGGCGTCATAGGTATCGGTTGGGATTTTGATAGTGCCGATATTGCCGCTATGGATCGCGAACAGATTAGGACGGCATATGGCCAGGCGCATCCCGGTGACAGCAAGGGTAAAGTCGCGGCGGGTGTTGGCCAGGTTTACCGCTTTGCGCACGATATGACTACGGGCTCGACCGTTGTCATGTACGATCCGGAGAGCCGCCTTTATCACCTTGGCGTTATCACTGGCCCCTGCGTTGCCGTCTGCGATATGGACGGAGTGACCTACACGCGAGACGTCACGTGGGGCGAAACCGCTCCACGTGACGTGCTCTTGCCTTCTTCTAAGAATTCACTTGGCGGCATCCAAACCATCTTTGCCGTGTCTGATGAAGTTATGGCCGACCTCATGAACGCTGCAAAGGACAAGTCGGCAGTGGCTTCAAATGAATCCGCCATTGATGACAACGACGCGACAAATGACGAAGAAACCCTCGCAGCGACCTATGACAATGGCATTGAGCTTATCAAGGACCGCGTTAACCAGCTCGATTGGGAGGATATGGAGCGCTTAGTAGCGGGCTTGCTCAAGGCTATGGGCTACTGCGCTCGCGTTATGCCCAAGGGCCCTGATGGTGGTCGCGATGTGGTGGCGTCTCCGGATGCTCTCGGATTGGAATCGCCTCGCATCGTCGCCGAGGTCAAACACCGTAAGGGCGCCATGGGCGCTCCGGCAGTCCGTGCTTTTATCGGTGGCCTTCGCGCGGGCGACCGTGGACTGTATGTGTCAACTGGGGGCTTTACGAAAGAGGCGCGCTACGAGGCGGATCGTGCAAACATTCCCGTGCGACTACTCGATCTGGATGCCTTCGTGCGGCACTATGTCGAAATCTATGACAAGACAGATGACGACACGCGTTCCATTCTTCCACTCACGCGCATTTGGTGGCCAGCTTAAATAAGGAGGCGTAAGGGTAGTTCGGCTGCGATGGATTACTGGGATTTATAAATAGGAGTTAATGATGTCTTTTGACGCAAGACAGAGCGTAGTGGGTCGATTGTTGAATGATGCAATATACCGTATCCCGCGAAATCAGCGCATGTATGTCTGGAAGGAAGATAATTGGAATGACCTGTTTCAGGACATCGAGCTTGTTACGAACGGTGTCTCTTCATCTCATTTCATCGGCTCGATCGTTCTTATGGAGGAGGCCGCCGAAGAAGGGCTTTCTGTTTTTACGATCATCGATGGGCAACAAAGAATCATCACTCTAACAATTCTGCTGTCGAGCATCCTTTATGCCTTCAAGCGACGTGGTCTGCTTGAAGATGCCGGCGGCACAAAGAAGTATCTTGTGGCTACTGACGTAAAAAACAACGAGCATGTGATTGTGTCCCCGGGCAATCACTTAACTCTGGAACGAATTGTTCTGGGTGTCATAGAGGCGGACGGAACAAGCGCATCATCTACGACACCCACCGCATTTGCAAAAGAGAGATGCGTATCTGCAACAAAGGATTCATTGATTTTGAAAGCGTTTCAGTATTTTTCTAGTTGCCTGGAGCGCATGCCAGACGACAAGTTAATTGCATTTCGAAACGCAGTTATCTCGACATCGTACGTCAGCATTAGTTCTTCAACAGAAGAAGACTCTTATACCATCTTCGAAATCCTCAATGCTCGTGGCATCGAGCTTGAAGACCACGAGTTGCTGAAAAACTACATCATGCGTTATATAAACCCGGTGGAAAAAAGAGACGATGCCAAAATTGTTTGGTCTGAAATTGAGCAGCTTCTCGGCTCCAACATGAAACCTTTTTTGAGACAGTATGCTATTCAGCGATATCGTCTAACCCAGAAAGACAAAGAAGGTCCGTATAAGAAAATCCGCGATTCAGCTAATCCCGCTAAAGCCTCTGAGCTTCTCTTTGACTTGAAGAAGAAGGCAGAGTATTACGCCGAAATAGTGACGCCCACTACAGGCGACAGAAACGCCGAGATATTGCTTTTCTTTAAGGCACATAATGTCAAAGTTTTTCGTCCGCTTCTGATGAGTTTGATGCATTGCCGCGACAGGGAACAAATCTCTTTGCAGGAATACAACGACTCACTTGAGTTTATTTACAGGTTTTATATTTGTTACAAAGTCGTTGGGGGGATGGAATCAAATCATCTGACAGATTCTATTGGCAAGCACTCATATTTGCTTGAAACAGAATGCTCTCCGGGAGTCATCGAGGAATGGCGCAAGAGCTTTGGGAGTAAGCTGCCGAGTATCGAAGCGTTTAAGACGAGCCTAAGTGCTCTGGGATGGTCCCATCAATGGACGCTCTACGAAGACAACAAGCTCAAGGACAGATGCAAATTGGTGCTGTCTTTGCTGGAGCTGAGCATGGGTGGAGCTAAAGAGCTTGGAGAGTACACAATCGAGCACGTATTGCCTGATTCCGCAGGCGAACAAAATGCTTTGATCGGCAATTTGCTTCCACTCGAGTCCGGCTTAAACGCGCGATGCAAAGATAAGCCCATCGAGGAAAAACTAGTCATATACCGAGAGTCGCGTTTCGTAACTACAAGAAAGTTTGCAGAGAGATATGAAAAGAGGGAGTTGAACGTTGCGCGGAGAACTGCTCATATTGCGGATACGCTATATAAGCAGTTCCAAATGTAGTGGTTCTCAAGTCTTACATTCTGCCCTTTCTGCTATAGCCAGTAATCGTTCCAATTGAAAGGTACTTATGATTCAACAAGTTGCTTTCGAGGTTCCCGCAGAAATTGCACTGGGCCTAGCTACTGGTAAGTATGTTCAATGGGGCGGTGTTGTGCGCGACAACGCCGGGCGTATCATCCAGTTTCTTAAGCCTGCAGATGTTCAAAATGGGGCCAACAAAGCGCTGCGTATAGCTGACCAGGCGGTTCAGCTTGCGAGGCGGAACAAGAAAGTTGCTATAGCCGCGCTTGCGGTTGCGGGCGTAGCTGCGGTCGGCGGGGGCGTCTATGCGGGAGTGACTCGCGTGCGCCACGGCAAAGAAGACGCGTTGCGAAAGAAGCGGATGGCAGACTTTAACTCCGCATTCTCGGAATACCTCAAAGCTCTGGGGGACGGCGAACTTACAATCGAGATGATTGACAGGTTGGAAGGCGCCATAACTGCCCTTAATGGCGGTAAGGAAGGCTCCACGGTCGAAATTAAGGGCGAGCAGTTTGAGGACATCGTTAAGTCCGTGCGCGACTACACAGAGCGTCTTTCGAAGGCAAATGGTGAGAAGGTCTCCAATGTCATTCTTAAGCTGTTCGAACGGAAACCGAATGACGTTGAAGGCCTTAGGGAATGTCTGAACACCCAGCGTGAAATTCTCTTGCGAGCGGCATAGATAAACCCGGCTGGCACTTGTGCATGTCAAAAGGTATACACAAGTGTCAGTCTTTTGACATCGCGCGGCTTGAGCGGCGGCGTGCAACGGCTGCACGCCGCCTGCGTCTACCTACACCATCGCAATCCCGCGGGCCACGCTCAACAACTCGTACTCCCTCTGGCTCCACTGGTGCAGCTCGGCCGCGCGTACGGCGTCGCGACACAGGTTCAGGAACGTCTCGGCTCCCTCGCAGAAGCACTCGCGGGCAAAGACGCCGGATTCGTCCGCAACGCACACGCCGTCGGCAAACAGCTTCCAGCTGGACGGCTCGCGCGAGTCGTCTCCGAGCAGCTTGATCTGCAGAACATGCGGGTCGCCGGCAACACAGAGCTCTTCTTCGAGCACCTGCACGGTAAAGCGCATCTGGTGGGAGAGGCTGCTCTTGACCATGGCCGAGGCATAGCAGTTCGGCTTGTCCAGAAGATGCATTCGTTTTGGTTTGACGACCAGATTGTGGAAGTTGCGCTCACTGCGCACGGAGAAATTGTCCATACGGACTCCTTTCATCGATGTTGGCAGGGCCACCGTGCCTCTTGGCCGGTTGGCGTCGGGATCGTGGAGCCAACTCTCTACCCCGACTCTGGATAAAACGCGCCCGCTCCTTGCGGGCAAGATGGAGTCTATCAGCGCGGACAGAAATCAAGCGCCGCCTGCTGTTAAGCTTAAATTCGAAAAAGTGTCGAAAATTCCCATATAAAAGTATGGAAAAGTGTTGTAATACACACTTTAAAACTTCGGAAAAGTGTCGAAATGAGCACCTAATAACTACGGAAAAGTGTATCCTAGTGCTAAAACAGCACGTAATAAGGGGTGCGCTTATGCTGCAGAGAAAAGCGAAAGCACGGTTTGAATCTTGGCTTGCCTCGTCACCTAACAAGGCTCTTTTGGTCAAGGGTGCCCGACAGGTAGGAAAGTCATATTTGGTCAATGTCTTTGCAAACGAATCGTTCGAAAATATCGTGACGTTCGACCTTATCGCCGACGCGTCCGTGCGCGATTCGTTTTTGGCGGCGAAAAGTGCGGACGACCTGCTTATGCGCATGTCTATCGCTGCGACGCAGCCGATGGTTGCGAACAAAACCGTCGTGGTTATCGATGAGGTTCAGCGATGCCCCAACGTGGTGACGTTTATCAAATACCTGGTCCAGCGCGGCGACTTTCGATACATCCTTACCGGATCGCTCCTTGGCGTTGAGCTCGAGGGCATCGATTCCCTGCCGGTGGGGTATGTCGAGCAGGTCCAGATGTACCCGCTCGACTTTGAGGAGTTTTGCTGGGCAAATGGCGTTGGTGCCAGCGTGTTTGACATGCTCAGGGGCTGTCTAAAGGATGAAGGGGAGCTCCCTGGCTACCTGTATGACCGCTTGCTCGATCTGTTCCATCAGTATGTGGTGGTGGGAGGCATGCCCGACGCGGTCAATTCCTTCTTGGCGACGCGCAATGTCGACGAGGTTCGAAACATCCATCGTGATCTTCACGCCCTGTATCGCGATGACATCGCAAAGTACGCTCCGCCTGAGCTACGCTTGGTTATTCGCGATATCTATGATCTGATTCCCAGCGAGGCCGGCTCCAAAAACAAGCGATTCAAACTGTCATCGATTAACGGTGTCAAACGTTTTTCGCAGGTGACGGATCATTTTCTCTGGTTATCGGAGGCGGGTGTCGCGCTTCCCGTGTATAACGTAACGGCGCCCGTGGCACCCCTTTTATTGGGGGAGCAACGAAATCTGTTCAAGCTGTTTTACTTGGACACCGGAATGCTCATGTCGTCGTATTCCAAGAAGGTCGCCCAAGGCGTTTTTGATGGGGAGGCGGAAGACCCCTTTGGCATGAACATGGGGGCGGCGTTTGAGGGCTTCGTTGCCCAAGAGCTCAAAGCTCATGGATTTAGATTGCGCTACTTTACGTCCAAAAAGGTCGGTGAGCTCGATTTTGTGGAAGAGACATTCGATGGGGAAGTGTTTGCCATCGAGGTCAAGTCGGGCAAGAGCTTTAAGTCCCATGCGGCGCTCGACAACGCACTCGCGACGAAGGGCTACGGAGTCGATCGCGCCCTGGTACTTGCGGAATGTAATCTTCGCCGCGATGGTGACGTGCTGTATCTGCCCATCTTTATGGCAGGGCTTTTGGAGCCGTAACATGCCGCCGGCTCTTCCGGCCCTCCCTTAACCCTCGCTACTCGTCGTCTCCATCGTTGGGGTCGCCCTTGAGGGTGTTGATGTCCAGATACTCGTTATCGTCCTCTTTTTGCTGGGTCTCCGACTCCGCTTGGGTGGGGCCGCGGAACAGCTGGAATCCCTCAAACGCAATGACGCCGAGCAGGGCAATGATAATGGCGATAAAGGCAACCTTGACTGCCTGCGGAAATTCCGAGAAACGCAGTGCCTTTTCCTCGGCGTAATAATCGGCGAAGAGCTCTTCGCCCGTGCTTTTGGTATATGCCGGTGCGGACGCGGCCTCCGGGTCATATTCCGGTGCAGGCGCGGCAGCGTACGGATCGTTGAGATAATCGCTCGATGCGGTGCCATAATCCTCGGTCTCGATGCGACCGGTGCCATCATAGCCATCGGAATAATCGGAATATGCCGCACCGCCCTCATAGTCCGCGGCGCTCGTGTTGGCGGCAAAAAGCGGGTTAACTGGAACGTCGAGCGCCAGCATGCCGGTAGAGGTCTCATCCAGATCGGCTGCAGCCCAGGAATCGTAGGCCACCTGATGGGCAGCGGGCTCATCGAGCCTTGTGACCTGAGGCTTGCGTGCCGCAGGAACAGGCAGCTGCTGGGCGCTGAACATGACGGTGCTGTCGGCCGATTTGCCCTGCGTCGCTGCAGCGAGAAATGCCGCCGTCTCGGTCGGGTCGCTTGCGGGGCGGGGATCGGGAGTGGGCGCCGAAGTGGGTGCGGGCGTAGGCGCGGGCGTCGAAACAGGCGACTGCGCAGGAGTCGGCGCAGATGCGGGCTTAGGCGCAAGTGCGGGATTGGGGCTTGACGGGCGAGCCCCGCCGCCCATGAGTTCGTCGGCGGTCCACGGGCGATCATCCATCACGTCGTCAAGGCTCAGCGAAAACAGGTTGTCTTCACCCTCATCGAACATGCGGTGCACATGTCCATCAATTGCCGGAATCAATCCGCGACCGGTGCATGATGCCTTGCTCAACGCCATTCTGTTCCACCCTTTCGAAATACCAATGACATCGATTATATGGAACTTCCCAAGCGGCTCGGTCTTGGATTCATGCTTTCCAGAACTCGCGCCCAAAAAGGGGAGGGGTGCAGGCGCGCTGACTATTTGTCGCCGGCCGCCGCCTTGGCCTCGTTGAGGTAGCTATAGAAGCTGTATTTGGAGATGCCAAAGAACTCGCAGGCGCGCTCGCTCGACTTTGAAATGAGGAAGGCGCCGCGACGGTCGAGGTAGCCAATGGCACGAATACGCTCGTCTTTGGTCATGAGCGCCGCGGGCTTGCCCACAAACTGCTCGCACTCGTGCAGCAGGTCCTCGAGCAGGTTGCCGATGTTCTTGGTAATGGGCTCGGGCTCGGTGTAGCCCGTGCCGCCGGTGCCGGTAAAGGCGTCGAGCGAACGCTCAAAAGCCTTCATAAGCGTAATGTCAAAGTTGATGCCCAAAATGCCGACGGGCTTGCCCTCGTCGTTGCGGATAAAGATCGTCGACGATTTGAGCAGCTTGCCATCGGTGGTTTTGGTGAGGTATGGCTCGCGGTCGTGCACGTCGGTGGTGCCCTCGTGCATGGACTCAAACACGATATGGCTGGGGCCGTCACCCAGTTTGCGCCCGCTGACGTGGCCGTTTTCGATCACTACGATGGAGTGGTCCACGTCCTCGGTTTCCAGATCGTGGACGACGACTTCGCAGTTGGGGCCAAATTGGAGCGCCAGACCGTGTGCAAGGCGCTTGTAGAACTCAATCTGTGCGGGGGTCATGGGTGCCTTCCTAAAAATTAGTTTGGGCTCACTGTGCCATAAACCCCACTTGTTCGCAAATAACGAAAGCGTCGCTGCGTTATAAGACCGCCAACATCTCAGGCGCCTCTTGCGAGCACGGCAAGGTCAACGCCGCCCGTTGGTTCCAGGCCTAAAGCCGGGTTGAGGTAAACCATGTAAAGGGGGCACTCTGCCAACCGGTGGGGTGCCCCCTTTTTGCATCGTGGGCGTGCGGGATAAGCGCTTTTAAGGCCAACGGCGGCGTCGCGCCCGTGCGTCTTGCCCTAAACGGTGAACCCGCCTCGCCGGTGCTGTTCCCTGCGAGCCTCTTTCCCGACCTTATGGGGCTTAAGGGCAAGGATGGCGGATCGTCGCTGCTTAGCGGTCGAACCGCTTTTGCTCTGCTCAAACCGTACATGGTCACGCAGATTGACGGCTGCTTGCGCGGCCTTTTGGCCGACGGCGTTCAGGCGACCGAGGGCTTTAAGTGCGCCGACGTCGACCCGCGCGGCGATGCCAGCTATATCAACCATATTTCGGACAAGGCGACGTTGGTCGGCGGCGGCAAAATCGAGCTCTTTGCGCTGGACGAGGCTCGCGAGCTGCTGGCCGGGGGTAAATCGCGTCTGGTCCGCTACACCATGGGCGGCGAGAACTCCGATACCGGCATGATCTGCGGCGGAGCCATCTGCCTGTGCTATCTGCACCTGGACGCGACCCAGACGCCGTTGTTCCAGTCGGTTGCCGACGTCTTGGCGTATCGACGTATCGGCGACTTCGTCATCGACTTTGAACCGTTTATCGCGAGCGCGCTCGAGGGCGATGTGGCCGAGTGCCATGGCGAGGAATCGCGCCACACCATTGTGGGCTGCCCCAGGCTTTCGCTGGTGGAGGAGGGGAGTAAGGTCACCTACACCAACGCGGCCTCCGAGATTCCCGCGGCGCACATCGAGACGCTCTGCCCCGAGGAGATCGCCATCTCCATCGCCGCCGAGATGATCCACCTGCGCCGCACCAAGCTCGTCCCCCGCAAGCGCTAATCGCATCCCAGGGGTAGCTAATTTGGGACGGGGCTTTTTTAGCTACCTTGTCGCAGGGTAGCTAAAAAGGCCCCGTCCCAAATTAGCTACCCTGGCACATGCGGGTCATATTTGTGCGGGGGAGTTGTGGAGTTGTGCAGGCAGACGAGGTTTTTCTGGTAATACGCTCCCGATGCGCGTATAGTACCGATTGTTTTGTCGGCTCCTGCTGCGTCGAGTCCAAACCGCGAAATGCCATGAGCGGCGCGGATGCAGCCAGGAGGCACGAGGACAACCCATCGTGGCCACGCCCCGTGCTTAAAACCCCAAGAAGGAGTGAACAATGGCAGAAGAGAAGTATGTGCCGCGTCTGAAGACCAAGTACAACAACGAGGTCAAGCAGCAGCTTCAGGACAAGTTCCAGTACGAGAACGTCATGATGATCCCCAAGTTTGAGAAGATCGTCGTGAACATGGGTGTCGGCGAGGCCGCTACCGATTCCAAGGCCATCGACGGTGCCGTGCGCGACCTGCGCGCCATCACCGGCCAGCAGCCGATGATTACCCGTGCCCGCAAGTCCATCGCTACCTTCCGCCTGCGCGCTGGTATGCCGATCGGCTGCAAGGTTACCCTGCGTGGCGACCGTATGTGGGAGTTCTTCGATCGTCTGACCTCCGTCGCGATCCCCCGTATCCGCGACTTCCGCGGCATCTCCGCCAAGAGCTTCGACGGCCGTGGTAACTTCTCCATGGGCGTCACCGAGCAGCTCATCTTCCCCGAGATCGACTTCGACTCCGTCGATCACCAGCGTGGTATGGACATCACTTTCGTGACCACCGCCAACACCGATGAGGAAGCCAAGGCCCTTCTGGACGCCTTCGGTTTCCCGTTCAAGAAATAGGTTCACCTGCCCTATAAGCGCCGTTCCCACAAGGGGGCGGCGCTTGGGGCGAACAATACTCTATGTGAGGAGGATATAAGTGGCTAAGACATCGATGATCGTCAAGTGCAATCGCAAGCAGAAGTTCTCTACTCGTGAGTACACGCGCTGCCAGCGCTGCGGCCGTCCGCACTCTGTGTACCGCAAGTTCGGCCTGTGCCGTGTCTGCTTCCGCGAGCTTGCACTCAAGGGCGAGCTTCCCGGCGTTAAGAAGGCCAGCTGGTAAGTCACTACCAGCGTTTCAAGCATCAGTTTGGAACAGGGAAAACGCGCTAGTTAGGCTTTGCCGTTAAGGGCGGCGAAGAACCAAGAGCACGTGTTCATCAAGAACGAAGGAGAATCTGTATGAACCTTACAGACCCGATCGCAGATATGCTTACGCGCATCCGTAACGCTAACTCTGTGAACAAGGCCACGGTCTCCATGCCGAGCAGCAAGAAGCTCGTCGAGATCGCTCGTGTTCTGCACGAGGAGGGCTACATCGAGGGCTACGATGTCGAGGACACCGTTCCCCAGAAGACTCTGCACATCACGCTTAAGTATGGTCCCAAGAAGGCTAAGGTCATCAACGGCATCCGCCGCATTTCCAAGCCGGGCCTGCGTAAGTACACCGGCGTTGCCGACATGCCCCGCGTCCGCGGTGGCCTTGGTACCGCCATTATTTCCACCAGCCATGGCGTCATGACCGACCGCGATGCTCGCAAGCACAACGTCGGCGGCGAGATCATCGCTTACGTCTGGTAATTCGCTCGGTAGGTAGAAGGAAAGGAGATCACCGTGTCTCGTATCGGTAATAAGCCTGTCCAGATTCCCGCCGGAGTCGAAGTGGCAGTCAACGGCAACAACGTTGTCGTCAAGGGCCCCAAGGGCCAGCTCGAGCTCGATGTCTTTGAGAAGCTCGCTATCAACGTCGAGGACAACGTCCTCACCGTTTCCCGTCCCGACGACGAGCGTGAGACCCGTGCCCGCCACGGCCTCACCCGCGCGCTCATCCACAACATGGTTGTTGGCGTTTCCGAGGGCTTCGAGAAGAAGCTCGAGCTCGCCGGCGTCGGTTACCGCGTGCAGCAGAAGGGCAAGAACCTCGAGTTCTCCCTGGGCTTCTCGCACCCCGTGATCGTCGAGGCTCCCGAGGGCATCACCTTCGAGGTTCCCGACAACACCCACGTGAACGTCAAGGGTATCAACAAGCAGCAGGTCGGTCAGATCGCCGCTGAGATCCGCGGCCATCGTCCTCCCGAGCCTTACAAGGGCAAGGGTATCCACTACGTTGGCGAGCACATCCGCCGCAAGCTGGGTAAGGCCGCCAAGTAGTCGTAACCGACTCACTCGCATAAGACCAGCACCCCGTCAGGTGCTGGCAAGATCAACCTTTTTAGGAGTTTACGTATGAACAAGCATAAGGCGAAGCTGGAAGGCCTCAAGCGTCGTCAGCGTCGTGTTCGCGGCAAGGTCTCGGGTACCGCCGAGCGTCCGCGTCTTCGCGTGACCCGTACTAACGCCAACATCTATGCCCAGATCATCGACGACAGCAAGGGCTCCAGCCTGACGCTCGTCTCTGCCTCGACCCTCGAGGCCGAGTTCAAGGGCACCCACACCTCGAACAAGGAGGCTGCGGAGAAGGTCGGTCAGCTCGTTGGCAAGCGCGCCATCGAGGCCGGCATCACCAAGGTCGCCTTCGATCGCGGTGGCCGTATCTACCATGGCCGCGTCAAGGCCCTCGCCGACGGTGCTCGTGCCGCCGGTCTCGAGTTCTAGGAGGTATGTAGCACATGGCTCGTAATCAGAAGCAGCAGCGCGAGGCCTCCGAGTTCGAGGAGCGCGTCGTTTACATCAACCGCGTGTCGAAGACCGTCAAGGGTGGTCGTCGCATGAGCCTCGTCGCTCTCGTCGTCGTTGGCGACGGCAAGGGCAACGTCGGCGTTGGCATGGGCAAGTCCGCTGAGGTGCCCCTGGCCATCTCCAAGGCGTCTCTCGATGCCAAGAAGAACATGTTCCACGTGCCGGTGACCGAGCAGGGCACCATCCCGCACGAGGTTCTCGGCCACTTTGGTGCCGGCCGCATCATCATCAAGCCCGCTGTCGAGGGTACCGGCGTTATCGCCGGCGGCGCTGTGCGTCCCCTCTTCGAGCTTGCTGGCATCAAGAACGTCCTGTCCAAGTCCCTCGGTACCGACAACGGCCTCAACATCATCAAGGCTGCCGTCGAGGGCCTCAAGGAGCTCTCCAGCCCTGAGGACGTCGCGGCTCGCCGTGGCCTGACGGTCTCCGAGATGTTCGTCGGTAAGGAGAACTAAGCATGGCTGACACCATCAAGATCAAGCAGGTCCGCAGCACCAACGGTTGCAAGCAGGACCAGGTCCGTACTGTCCGTGCCCTCGGTCTCCACAGGATCCGCGAGGTTCGCGAGATTGCTGACAACGAGTCCGTCCGCGGCATGATCTTCAAGGTCAAGCACCTTGTCGAGATTGTAGAGGAGTAGCAAATGCAGCTTCACGATCTTACTCCCGCGCCCGGTTCCACCAAGAACCGCAAGCGCGTCGGCCGTGGCAATTCTTCGGGTCACGGCACCACTTCTGGCCGCGGTCAGAAGGGCCAGGGTTCCCGCTCTGGCGGCACCAAGGGTGCCGGCTTCGAGGGTGGCCAGACTCCGCTGGCTATGCGCCTGCCCAAGCTTCCGGGCTTCCGCAACCCCCGTCGTATCGAGTACACCGCTGTTAACGTTGAGCGTCTCGAGCGTAAGTTCGAGGACGGCGCTGTGATCGACGGTGCCGCTCTTAAGGCCGCTCGCATCACTAAGAGCGAGTTCGAGCCCGTCAAGGTGCTCGGCAATGGTGAGCTCACCAAGAAGTTCACGGTCAAGGTCGACAAGGTCAGCGCTTCTGCGCAGGCCAAGATCGAGGCCGCTGGCGGAAAGGTCGAGCTGCCGTGCTAAATGGTCTTAAGAATGCTTTCCGCATCAAAGAATTGCGTGAAAAGATTCTTTTTACCATAGCTATGCTCGTCGTGTACCGCATTGGTGCGCACGTTCCTGTGCCCGGCATTCCCTTCCAGGGGATGCTGGGCCTTTTCTCGACCGATAACAATTCGGTCGCCGCAGGTGCTATGGCCCTCCTGAATCTTTTCTCTGGCGGCGCGTTGAGCTATGTGTCGGTGTTCTCCCTGGGCATCATGCCTTACATCACCAGCTCGATCATCCTCCAGATGCTCCAGGCCGTTGTGCCTTCCCTGCATGAGCTTGCCCGCGAGGGCGAGGTCGGTCAGACCAAGATTACGCAGTATTCGCGTTACCTCACCCTGGCTCTGGCAATCCTCAACTCCGTGGGTTACCTCTTCCTCTTTAAGAGCTTCGGCATCAGCTTTACTGGCGCCGGCGCTCCCGAGATCATCTTCGACCTCATGATCGTCGGCACGCTCACCGCGGGCGCCATGCTGATCATGTGGATTGGTGAGCTCATCACCCAGCGCGGTATCGGCAATGGCATGTCGCTGATCATCTTTGCGAACATCATGGCCGGTCTGCCGCAGGCGATCTTCTCCAGCACCGAGGGCAATGCCGGTGGCATCATCACCATGGTGATCATCTGCGCCATCATCTTGCTGGTTATCCCGCTGATTGTTTTCCTTGAGCGCGGCCAGCGCCGCATTCCGGTCTCCTACGCTAAGCGCGTTGTGGGTCGTCGCATGATGGGTGGCCAGACCACCTACCTGCCCATCAAGGTCAACACCGCGGGCGTCGTGCCGATCATCTTCGCTTCGGCGCTGCTGTACTTCCCGGCTCAGATTGCCGTGTTCTTCCCCGGCATCGGCTGGATTCAGGCAGTTGCCTCTGCGCTTTCGACCGGTTGGCTCAACTGGGTGCTTAATGTTGTCCTCATCGTGTTCTTCGCATACTTCTACACCTCCATGGTGTTCAACCCCGATGACACGGCAGACAGCCTTAAGAAGCAGGGCGGCTTTATTCCGGGCGTGCGTCCGGGTAGAGCTACCGCGGCCTACATCAAGAACGCGCTCAACAAGATCACGCTTCCCAGCGCTGTCTTTTTGGCGCTCATCGCCATCGTGCCTTCGATCATCTTCTCTTTCACGGGTAACCAGCTGATCCAGGCATTTGGCGGCACGTCCATCCTCATCATGGTCGGCGTCGTGCTCGACACGGTCGATAAGCTCGAAGGCCAGATCAAGATGTATGATTACGATGGATTCTTTAAATAGGCTAGAGGAGGATTGCTCATGAACCTCGTATTGCTCGGAGCTCCGGGTGCCGGTAAGGGCACCGTCGCACAGGAGCTCGTCGCCGAGTTTGGCGTCGCTCACATTTCCACGGGCGACCTACTGCGTGCTGCCGTCAAGGGCGGCACCGAGCTTGGTATTCAGGCTAAGAAGTACATGGACGCTGGCGAGCTCGTTCCCGACCAGCTCGTGATCGATCTTGTCAAGGAGCGTCTTGCCGCCGATGATGCCCAGCAGGGTTTCATCCTCGACGGCTTCCCGCGCAACACCGCCCAGGCCGTGACGCTCGATTCCGAGCTCTCCGCGATGGGTCGCGAGATCGACTGCGCCCTTCTGGTCGACGTGGCCCCCGAGGTCATTATCGATCGTCTGTCTTCGCGTCGCACCTGCCGCGCCTGCGGTTACACCGGCACCGCTGCCGATGCTACCTGCCCCAAGTGCGCCGGCGAGATGTATCAGCGCGACGACGACAAGCCCGAGACCATCAAGAACCGTCTCGACGTCTACGAGAAGTCCACGAGCCCGCTCGTCGACTACTATCGTGGCCAGGGTCTGCTCAAGTCGGTCAACGGTGACCAGGCTCGCGAGACCGTGTACGGGGATGTCAAAGAGGCCCTCGGTCTATGATCAAGATTAAGTCTGCAACGCAAATCGAGCAGATGAAGAAGGCAGGAGCGCTATCTAAGATGGCGCTCCGCCACGTTGGAGCCATGGTGCGCCCCGGCGTTTCGACTTTTGAGCTCGATCAGCTCGCGGAGCAGATTATCCGCATGCATGGCGGCACCCCTGCCTTTAAGGGATACGGCGGGTTCCCGGGGACTATTTGCGCATCGATCAACGATGCTGTGGTCCACGGTATTCCCAACCCCGACATGATCCTGCGCGATGGCGATATCATCTCCATCGATACGGGAGCCGTTGTCGACGGTTGGGTTGGCGATAACGCTTGGACGTTTTTCGTCGGCACCCCTACGCCTGAGGCCAAGGCCCTGTGCGAGGTTACGCGCGATTGCCTTAAGGCTGCCATCGAGCAGGCTGTTCCCGGTAACCATATCGGCGACGTCGGTTATGCCGTTCAGTCCCTCGCTGAGTCTCACGGTTACGGCGTGCTTCGCGACTATGTGGGCCATGGCATTGGCCGTGTGATGCACGAGGACCCCAACGTTCCTAACTATGGAAAGAAGGGGAGGGGCGTGCGCCTCCAGACCGGCATGGTCATTGCCATTGAGCCGATGGTTACGATGGGTTCCAACCATGTGAGCTCGGGCTCCGACGGTTGGATTGTTACGACCAACGATCACCTGCCCGCCGCGCACTACGAGAACACCGTCGCCATTACCAATGACGGTCCGGTGATTCTCACCACGGACGCGCAAGGTGCTTGGTGCTCCCTGCAGGGCGGAGAAATGTAAAAGTCGCCGCCCCCTGATGCCCAACCTCGCCTTTCAATTTCGAAGGCATGACCCCAAGGTCTA
Source organism: Collinsella sp. OM07-12 (assembly GCF_003438275.1). Taxonomy (NCBI): domain Bacteria; kingdom Bacillati; phylum Actinomycetota; class Coriobacteriia; order Coriobacteriales; family Coriobacteriaceae; genus Collinsella; species Collinsella sp. OM07-12. The sequence goes on along the minus strand of NZ_QSTQ01000014.1, from coordinate 48,059 downwards.
TTCCTTCTCATTTCAAGACGATCTTGGGCATCAGGGAACGGCTTTGTTTTACATTTCAAATGTAACAAGTTCCACGTAGTTGTGGAGCCATTACGAAGATATTACGATGCGTGCATACGTATTGTAGAATACTCAATCGCTGTCGTTTTCTAGAGAAAGATGATTGCTTGTGAAGAAGGAAGACGCAATTGAGCTCGAGGGTACGGTAAAGGAACCGCTGCCCAACGCCATGTTTAAGGTCGAGCTCGAGAACGGTCATTCGGTTCTGTGCAACATTTCTGGCAAGATCCGAATGAATTACATCCGTATTCTCCCCGGTGACAGGGTTGTCGTGGAGCTTTCCCCGTACGACCTGACCCGCGGCCGCATCACCTATCGCTACAAATAGCGGCACGCATACACGCACTCCATTTCCGACTGCAGGCTTAGCTCAACCTACGGTCGGATTGTGTGTGAAGACCAGCCATAGTTTTAAACGCCTGCGGCTGGGCGAGTAGATAGTAGGGAAGTAGTTTGAGCGCTACCGAAAGGAAGAACGATGAAGGTACGTCCTTCGGTCAAGAAGATGTGCGATAAGTGCAAAATCATTAGGCGCCATGGCAAGGTCCTCGTCATTTGCGAGAACCCCCGTCATAAGCAGCGTCAGGGTTAAGAGAGGAGACTACGTTGGCCCGTATTAATGGTGTCGACCTCCCGCGTGAGAAGCGCGTTGAGATCGGTTTGACCTACATTTACGGCATCGGCCGCACCACTGCGACGAAGATTTGCGTCGAGTGCAACGTTAACGTGGATACGCGCGTTAAGGACCTCACCGAAGATGAGGTTAACGCCATCCGTGATTATATCGACAAGAACCAGATCATGGTTGAGGGCGACCTCCGCCGTGAGCGCAACCAGAACGTCAAGCGCCTTATGGACATCGGCTGCAACCGCGGCCTTCGTCACCGCAAGGGCCTCCCGGTCCGCGGCCAGCGCACCCACACTAACGCTCGTACCCGCAAGGGCCCGAAGCGTCAGATCGGTGCTAAGAAGAAGAAATAAGGAGCGCTAGATAGATGGCTACTGCTAAGAAGAACGTTCGCGCTGCCCGTCTGAAGCGCGCGGACCGTAAGAACATTTCCGTGGGCCAGGCTCACATTCGTTCTACGTTCAACAACACGATCGTTTCGATCACCGATCCCCAGGGCAACGTCATTTCCTGGAAGTCGGCTGGCCAGGTGGGCTTCAAGGGCTCCCGTAAGTCCACGCCGTTCGCTGCCCAGATGGCTGCCGAGGCTGCTGCCAAGCAGGCCATGGAGCACGGTATGAAGAAGGTTTCCGTCTTCGTCAAGGGCCCCGGCTCCGGTCGTGAGACCGCCATCCGCTCCCTCCAGGCTGCTGGCCTCGAGGTCTCGAGCATCCAGGACAAGACCCCCATTCCGCACAACGGCTGCCGCCCCAAGAAGCGTCGCCGCGTGTAACTGAAAGGATCGTATCAATATGGCAATCGACAGGACTCCTGTTCTTAAGCGCTGCCGTCAGCTCGGGATCGATCCCGCTGAGCTCGGTTACAGCAGCAAGAAGGAATCTATCCGTCAGCCCAAGCGCCGTCGCAAGGAATCTGAGTACGGCATGCAGCTGCGCGAGAAGCAGAAGGTCAAGTTCATCTATGGCGTTCTGGAGAAGCAGTTCCACGGCTACTTCAACAAGGCCCGTAAGATGAACGGCGTCACCGGTGAGAACCTCATGATTATCCTTGAGTCTCGCCTCGACAACGTCGTCTTCCGTCTTGGCTTCGCCCGCACCCGCAAAGAGGCTCGTCAGTCCGTCCGTCACGGTCACTTCACCGTGAACGGCAAGCGCGTGGACATCCCGTCCTACCGCGTCAAGGCCGGCGACGTCGTCGCTGTCGGCGAGAAGTTCCGTGACCTCCTCCCCATCAAGGAGGCCCTGATTTCCTCCGAGCGCTTTGAGGTCCCTGGCTGGCTCGAGGTCGATATCGAGAAGCTGTCTGGTAACGTGCTCGCTCTGCCGACGCGTGAGCAGATCAGCGGTGATATCAACGAGCAGCTCATCGTCGAGCTCTACTCTAAGTAGTCCATCCGGGCTGCTGAGGCTGGAGGTAATACATGTCAGAATTCATTAGGCCTCAGGTTCAGGTCGAAGAGATCAACGAGACGTCTGCTCGTGTCTCCGTCGAGCCGCTCGAGCGTGGCTACGGCGATACGCTGGGTAACTCCCTTCGTCGCGTTCTTCTGTCCTCGCTCGAGGGTGCCGCCGTCGAGGCTATTCAGATCGATGGTGCGCAGCACGAGTTCATGACCATCCCTAACATGGTCGAGGATGTCACCGACATCGTCCTGAATGTCAAGGGTCTTGTCTTCAGGGCTCTCGGCACGACCGACGAGGCGACCGCCACCATCTCGGTTGACGGCCCCTGCGAGGTCACCGGTGCGGACTTCTTTATTCCGTCCGAGTTTGAGCTGGTCAACCCCGAGCAGCACATTGCTACGCTCACCGAGGGTGGCCATCTCACCATGAGCATGCGCATCGGCTATGGCCGCGGCTATGTCTCTGGCGAGGCTAACCAGCGCGACAACGATCCCATCGGTGTGATCCACGTCGACTCGCTGTACTCGCCGGTTTCCCGTTGCGCCAAGCTCGTTGAGGCTTGCCGTGTCGGTCAGCACACCGACTACGACCGCCTTGTCCTCGAGATCGAGACCAACGGTTCCATCGCCCCGCGCGACGCCGTGGTCCAGGCTGCCAATATCATCAACCAGCATATGGCCGCCTTTATGAACCTTGCCGAGACCCCCGAGGTCGAGGAGGAGGCTTCGATCTTCGCTCCCGAGGTCACCAACGACAACGCCGAGCTGGACAAGCAGATCGAGGATCTGGACCTTTCCGTCCGTTCCTACAACTGCCTTAAGCGCGCCAGCATTCACTCGGTCCGTCAGCTCGTTGAGTTCTCGGAGAACGATCTGCTCAACATCCGTAACTTCGGTGTTAAGTCGATCGAGGAAGTGAAGGACAAGCTTGAGTCCATGGGCCTGAGCCTGAAGGCTTAATGCTTCGCATATTTGAGGAGAAACTAGACCATGCGTCACAACGTTAAGAAGGGCCTGAAGCTCGGCACCGATGCGAGCCACACCAAGGCCATGAAGAAGAGCCTTGCTAAGGCCCTCTTCGAGAACGACCGCATCAAGACCACCGAGACCCGCGCTAAGGCGCTGCGTTCGGTCGTCGACCCGATCATCACTTGGGCCAAGAAGGGCGACCTGCACTCTCGTCGTCTGGCTATCGCCAAGCTCGGCGATAAGCAGCTCGTTGCCGAGATCTTCGACAAGGCTGCTCAGGGCATGTGGCAGGACCGCAACGGCGGTTACACCCGCATCATGAAGCTCGGTAACCGCAAGGGCGACAATGCTCCCATCGTTATCATGGAGCTCGTCACCGAGCCTTGCACGCCTAAGGCCAAGAAGGCTGCTCCGGCCCCCAAGAAGGCCGCTGCTCCCAAGAAGGTCGAGGCTGTCGAGGAGACCGCTGCCGAGGAGGCTCCTGCTGAGGAGACCGCTGAGTAGACATTCCGTCTGCATAGGCTATATTCGAGGGGTACGTTCGCGTACCCCTCTTTTTTTGTCGCGATACCGTTGCTTGTTTGTTGGGAGCGCCCATGACTGCGCCGTCTGATTTCAATTCGATTCTCGAGCTTGACGCCACCCTTGTATTCCGCGTCGCCTATGACGGCTCGTCGTATAGCGGCTTTGCCGAGCAGCCGGGACAGACGACGGTTGCGGGTGAGCTGCGTCGAGCCATCGAGACGCTGCTTCGCCGCCCGATCGATCTGACATGCGCGGGGCGTACCGATGCCGGCGTGCATGCCGTGGCTCAGTACATCAGCGTGCCCGTAACGGACGCTGAGCTCGCGTGCACGCGCCGTAGGTGGCTGCGGGCTATGGATGCCCTGCTGCCCAAAGATATCGCCATAAACGAGGTCTACAAGGCCCGTAAAGGCTTTTCTGCACGTTTTGACGCGCGTTCCCGTACGTATACGTACCGTATTGCCGATCGAGATGCGCGCCCCGTGCTGTCCCGCGGTGCCGTGTGGTGGCATCGCTATCCCTTGGATGTTGAGGCAATGTCTGCTGCCTGCCCCGCACTGCTGGGCGAGCAGGACTTTAAAAGCTTTTGCAAGGTTGCCTCGGCCGTTGGCAAGCCCACGCATCGCTGCGTGATGCGTGCCGAGTTTGGCCATGAGGTTGCGTTTGGCGAGGACATCCTGACGTTCACCATCGAGGGCAATGCGTTTCTGCATTCGATGGTCCGTACGATCGTGGGCACGCTTGCCGAGATTGGTGTGCATCGCCATGAACCTGGGTGGATGCGTGAGGTCATCGATGCTTGCGACCGTACCGCTGCGGGCCCCACGGCTCCTGCCTGCGGCCTTACGTTTATGGGCGTGGATTACGATCCCGCCGAGCTTGTCGTGATCGACTAGGGGAGGGTTCGACGCGTCGTGCGTCGACACCTGTCATCTGTGGGCTGCGCGTGTGCAACATCTGTTCTTGGCGTGCAATACAACCGGTGTCTCATTGCTTTTATTGCCGGGGTGTACCATGAACGACAGTTTGATTCACTGCTGTCGAGAGGACGGATAACTTGGTTCGACGTGGCTCGCATCCGCGACTTTCGGTGATCCTTGTGGTAGAAGGTTCGCCCAGCTATGCGATGCGTGCGCTCGAGAGTATCCAGAACCAAGACCTCTATGATTTGCAGATTGTCGTTGTCTGCCGCGATGCTGCGCCCGGTGTACGCCATTCGCTTCAAGTTGCTGCCGACAGGGACATCCATATTGATTTGATTGACGTCGAGGACGCTAAGCGCGGCGCTTGTCTTCGTGCCGGTTTTGATGCCTCGCGCGGCTCTCAAATCATCGCCATGAACGCCGATGAGTGGTTTGCTCCGCACGCCCTTTCCAAGATGGTCGATATCGCGTGCGATACTGCGGCAGACATAGTCTTCCCCACGGTGTCGCTCGACCGCTATGATGCACATCGAGAGCGCCATTCGCGCGTCTTGGATGCTACTCATATTTCCATTGATAGCGAATCTTCGATGGTGGCCGGGCTGCCTCAGTTGATTTTAGGCGGCTTGGTTGCTCAAGTCTCTGGCGTGATGTACACCCGTCCGCTGTTTGAAGCATGCCTTTTGTGCGATAAGACGTTTCGCACTGTTGGGTTTATGGCGTGTGCGCTCTCGCAGGCACAGCACGTCTCCGGATGCGGCGACGCTTGTTTCCACGCGGCGGCGCCTAAGCTTACAGATGCCTTTGATCCCACCATGTATGCCAAGGTATCCGATGACACCCGAGCGCTCGACGAGCTTGCGGACTCACTCTCGGAAGCAGATAGCGGTGGTTGGCTCATGCTGGCAAGCCAGAAGTTCTACTTTGCCGGACTGGTCGCCTGCATCGAGAATTTGTGTCTGAGCCCGCATGGGGTGTCATCAATTGAACGCTCCGCCCGTATGCGTGATATGCTTGAGGCACCCCGAACTCGTCAGATGGTTGCGGCGCTTAAGGATGACCACCGCGGACTCGGTTTGTTGTTTGGGCCAATTGCAAGCGCGAAGCCTACGCGTTGCGTGATGTATACGCATTTGGCTGCTTTTCTTAACCGAACTGGTGCCAAAACTGCCTAGGGGCGCTCATTTCGAAACAAACTTGCATGGAATTGTTTCGAAATGCGTTCTTATACACAAAAGCTTTCAAATAGCGTTAAACTATTCAATCATTGATTGATTGTCTCCGCCATCTTTTGGAGCGAGGGTTTGTATGGCTAAAAAACGCAATGGGCGCCAGGATGCCATTAGAGATATTGTGCGCAATAAGGACGTCCGCACGCAGCGCGTGCTGGTCGATGAGCTCCGCGCTATGGGCTTTGATTGCACGCAGGCGACTGTCTCTCGCGATATTGCCGATATGGGGCTGCGTAAGCTCCCTGAGGGCATCTATGTTCTGGCAGAGGACCTGCACCTGCAGCGTATGGTTTCCGAGCTCGTAACGGGCGTTCTGCGCACCGATAATCTGGTTATGATCAAGGCTCAGCCTGGCACGGCTTCCGGCATCGCCGCCGCCGTTGATGCGGCAGAGTTGCCCGATGTGCTTGGCTCGCTTGCCGGCAACGATACGATTTTGGTTATTGCCCAGACGGCCGAGGACGGCGAGCGTCTCGAGGCGCTGATCAATAAGCTGAGCAATTCTCGCAAGTAGGCGTGCGGGTCGTGCGCTTGGCCCTGCGTGCGCTGACATAGTGGCTTGTAAGGGGTATCGACGTTGGTCGGTACCCCCTTTTTTGTTTGCAGGCATAAAGACCGCCCACCAGGTCGCTTTAAACTAAAAGGCCCCTGAGCAGTTTAATAAGCTGCTCGGGGGCCTTGTTGCTTATGGCCGGATGATTTCTAGCCGACCGTATCGTCAGGCGTGGGCGAGGGGTCGGGAGTGGGCGTAGGCGAGGGGTCGGGAGTGGGCGTAGGCGTAGGCGTGCCGCCATCGCCGCCGGTCGAACCACCAGTGGAGCCGCCCGTCGAGCCACCGGTCGTACCGGTGCCGCCGGTGGTGTCGCCGCCTGTGGTCTCGGTGGTCGTGGTCGTTGTGGTCGTCGTGGTGGTGGTTTCCTCTTCGTCCTTGTCTTCGTCCTCGTCGCTTTCCGTCTTCTTGGTGTTGTTGGTGCCGTAGAACTTCCAGACGTTATTGTTCTTGTACGTGGGGGCCGTTCCGGTCGGGAACTCCTCGCGCTCGGTTCCGGCCAAAACAGTGTTCATGAACTTCTTAAAGACGGGCAGGTTGGTGCTGTCGCCCAGCAGGTCCGTACCGTACTTTTGGATGGGAATCTCGCCTGCGGAATAACCGGTCCACAGGGCGCATGCCAGTTGCGGCGTGTAGCCGCAGAACCACAGGTTGGTGGTGTTGTCAGTGGTACCTGTCTTGCCGGCATAGGGCTGGTTGACGCTCAGCGCGCCGGCGGCACCCGTGCCACTGCCCTGCATGACGCCGGATAGAACGTCGGTAACCGCGGCAGCCTCGCCTTCGGTGAGCACCTGCGTGGGATTGTCGGTGTGCTGGTACAGAACCGAGCCGGTACGCGAGTCGATCTCGGTGATGGCGATCGGCTGGCGATAATGGCCGCCGTTGGCAAAAGTGGCGTAGGCCGATGCCATCTCGAGCGGCGAGATGGACCCGGTGCCGAGCGTCATGACGGGAACGTCCTCGATATTGTCCTTGGCGGGATCGATGCCGAGCTTTTTGACGAGCGACATGATCTTGTTGTTGCCGATGGCTTCTGCCACCTGAATGTAGCCGGTGTTGGATGAGTATGCCGTTGCCTGCTTAAGCGTGATGTTGCCATGGCTCTGGTTGGCATAGTTTTGCACCTTGGTCGTAGTGCCCTTGGCTGTAAGAGGCGAGTTGCAGTTGAGGGTGACGTTGGGGTTCATACCGTTTTGGATGGCAGTTGCCAGCGTAAAGGCCTTAAACGTGGAGCCCACGGGGCGCTTTGCCGTAGCGTGGTTCACGTGATTCTCGTCGGCGTTGTAGTCGTAGCCGCCCACCATGCACTTGATGTAGCCGGTCTTGGGGTCTACGACGACCATGCCCATGTCCAGGCCGTCGAGCGAAAGCGTGTCGAGCTGCTCGCGGACGGCATTCTCTGCCACCTGCTGCATCGTGGGGTCGATGGTGGTCTTGACGGTCAGGCCGCCCTTAAAGAGCACGTCGGTCGAGAACTCCTGCTCCAGCAGCTGCTTAACATAGGCGACAAAGTAGGGCTGCGAGTATATGTCGACGCCGCTGCCCGAAATCTCGGTCACGTTGAGGGTGATGGGCTCGGCCTGTGCGGCATCGTGCTCCTCCTGCGTGATGTGGCCCAGGCGCAACATGTTGTCAAGGACCTTGTTGCGACGGGACAGCGCCAGGTCGGGGTTGACCGTGGGGTCGTACTGCGAGGGCGAGTTGGGAAGGCCGATGAGCAGCGCGGCCTCGCTGAGGGTGAGGTCGGCGGCGCTCTTGGACAGATAGGTCTCGGCTGCGGCCTCGATGCCGTAGGCGCCGTGGCCGTAATAGATGGTGTTGAGGTACATCATGAGGATCTCGTCTTTGGAGTACATGTCCTCCATCTTTACGGCGATGTAGGCCTCGCGCACCTTACGCTCGATGGTCGAGTCGAACTGCTCCTCCTGCAGGATGGTGTTGCGCACCAGCTGCTGGGTGATAGTTGAGGCGCCTTCGTGCCCGCCGCCGAGGGTTGCCACCGCAGCACGCGCGATACCCCACAGGTCGATACCGCCGTGCTCGTAGAAGCGCTCGTCCTCGACGTCAACGGTGCCCTGCAGCACGTAGGGGGAGACCTCGTCCTTGGTGATGGACTTGCGGTTTTGCGTGTAGAAGCTCGCGATCTTGTTGCCGTTGCAGTCGACGATCTCGGTGGGCTCGCTCACCAGATACGCGTTGGCGTCGGTGTAGTCGGGCAGATCGGACAGCCAGCGGTTGACGTTGCCGACCATGCCGATGCCAAATGCCACGCCCGCGATAAGCAGAAAGCCCAAAAACGAGAGCAGGATTATGGGCAGGGCATGCGTCTTTGAACGGCTGCGTCCCTGTCGTTGGCGAGGACCCATATATTGACCTCCAGGTATGTCGTGCCGGACGGTGGATGTGCCGTCGGGGCAGGATGGACATAAGTTATTACACGATAAACCAAACGGGGCGCGCGAGGCCTCGTGTATGCTGGAAGACGGCATTTTTCAGAGTGAATGCATACCTTGGTAAGGAGTTTGCCGATGGCGATTCGGACGATGGGGCCGAGCGGACAATACGAGACTGGATTGGATGGTGCCGGTGCGGCGCTGCCCGAGCTGCTGGCGCCGGCGGGCGGACTCGACCAGATGCTTGCGGCCATCGCCGCGGGCGCCGATGCCATCTATGCGGGGTTGGGCGACTTTAACGCCCGTGTGAGCGCCCATGGCTTTACGGATGACGAGTTTGCGCGCGGTTGTGCCGTGGCGCATGCCCATGGCGTGCGTGTGTACGTGACGCTCAACGTGTTCGTGTTTGACGATGAGTTGTCCGACGCGGTGGCGTTGGGAGCTCATGCACTGGAGCTGGGCGCCGATGCCCTGATTGTTGCCGATGCCGGATTGGCGTGCGCGCTGCGTGCGGAGATTCCTGGCGTCGAGATTCACCTGTCCACGCAGGCGGGCGTTCATAGCGAAGGCGCCGTGCGGCTTGCCGCCGATGAGCTGGGGGTCGAGCGCGTGACGACAGCACGCGAGCTGACGGTCGACGAGATTGCCTCCTTGTGCGGTACGGGCGTGCCTATCGAGGTGTTCTGCCACGGGGCCATCTGCATTGGCTACTCGGGTGCTTGTGAGTTCTCAGCCCTGAGACGCGGGCGCTCGGCGATGCGCGGGGACTGCACACAGCCGTGCCGCCTGGCGTACGACCTAGTGGACGAGGCGGGGGAGAGCGTCGTCGCCGTTGAGGGGGACCGTCTGCTGTGTCCGCGTGATTACCTGGGCATTGCGCACCTGCCCGAGCTTGTTGCCGCCGGCGTGGCGTCGCTCAAGATCGAGGGTCGCATGAAGAATCCCGACTATGTCTTTAACGTGGTGAGGGCGTGGCGTCACGCGCTCGATATGCTGCGCGACGGCACGTGGGATGCCAATGCGGTGCCGGCGCTTGAACGAGAGCTGGGAAGGTCGTTTAACCGTGGGTTTACCGATGCGTACCTGCGAGGGCGTTCGGGCGCCGAGCTTATGAGCTTTGAGCGTGCAATCAACCAGGGCGTGCGCGTGGGGCGCTTGGTCGCTGTGGGCCACGAAGAGGTGGCCGTTGAGCTCGACGCCGCCGTGGCGGCGGGTGACACGCTCGAGATTCGGTTCTATCCGGGTGTCGACGCGCGTCCCGATGTGCCCAAGCGCTGGCCGCAGGTGCCCTGCCCGGTGAGTGCCGCGGCGGGGGAACGCGTTGTCGTGCATTGCAAGCGTAAGGTGGACACGGGCTGCGAGGTGTACCTGATTCGCAGCGCCGGCGTGTTGGATCAGACGGCGGCGGTGTTGGAGCGCATGCGGGCCGAGGCAGATGCGATTGCGCCCGTTGCGCGTGCCGTTGAGGTACTGCCCTTTGAGGACGTTGCGGTGGATGGCGGTGCGTCGACGGAGTTGGTGGAGTGCGCGGTTCCCGCTCGCATGGTTTTTGCTTGGCAGCTGATGGATGCCGACCCGCGCGGAGAACTCGATTTGTCCGACGCCGTTGTGGTGCTCGACGAGGTGTGCCGCACGGGTGACGCTGACCGGACCCGCTCACTGATGCAGCGTGCCGGGCGCGTCGTCTGCCGCAACCTGGGGCAGGTGGTGATCGCTCGCGAGCTGGGCGTGACGTTTGACGTGGCGGCGCCGGTGTTCTGTGCGAACCGGACTACGCTTGCCTGGCTACGTGGGCTCGGCGCGGGTCGGGTGTACTTGCCGGCCGAGTTGCTCGGCAATGATGCGGAGCGTATTGCCGAACTGACGGCCGAACTTGGTGTTCTGGGCCCCGTCGATGCCGACCACACCGAGCTCATGGTGTGCGAGCACTGCCTGCTGACCGCCGAGGGGGCTTGCGCCACCGATGCGGCGCAAGCCGGGGCATGTTGTCACGATTGCATGCGTCGTCGGCAGGCGCGCTATCTGGTTGAGCGGGATGGCACGCGTTTGCCAGTTGCCATCGATGCACGCGGCAGGACGAGGATTTTCCTGACATAGGTGCCGCGTCGCGCCGTTTTGGTTATCATAAGTGAGTTTATGAACTTCCAGCACCGCCGTATCCGGTGAGGGTGCTATAGCAAAAGGAGGATACCCAATGCTGTCTGTTGACGAGCAAATGCGTATCATCACCTCGGGCGCTGCGAAGATCGTCCCCGAGGCCGACCTTCGCAAGAAGCTTGAGAAGGGCGAGCCCCTCAACATCAAGCTCGGCGTCGACCCCACCAGCCCCGATCTGCACCTGGGCCATGCCGTGCCGCTGCGCAAGATGCGCCAGTTCCAGGACCTGGGCCACAACGTCACCCTTATCATCGGCAACGGCACCGCGCTGATCGGCGACCCCTCGGGCAAGAACTCCACGCGTCCGCAGCTTTCGCAGGAGCAGATCGAGGCCAACGCCGAGACCTATGTGAGCCAGGCCATGAAGATCCTGGACCCCGAGAAGACCACCATCGTGCACAACGGCGATTGGATCCTTTCGATGGATCTGGCCGGCCTGCTGCAGGTGTGCTCCAAGTTTACCGTCGCCCGCATCCTTGAGCGCGACGACTTTACCAAGCGCTACCAGTCCCAGACGCCGATCGCCCTGCACGAGTTCCTGTACCCCGTGATGCAGGCCTTCGACTCCGTTCAGATTAAGGCCGACGTGGAGATGGGCGGCACCGACCAGCTCTTTAACCTGCTCGCCGGCCGCGAGCTTATGGAGAAGATGGGCATGGAGCCGCAGATCGCGCTTACCATGCCGCTGCTCGAGGGCACCGACGGCGTGCGCAAGATGTCCAAGTCCTATGGCAACTACATCGGCCTGACCGATGCTCCCAAGGATATGTTCGGCAAGACCATGTCCATCCCCGACGAGATGATTGGCAAGTACTATCGTCTGGCCAGTTCGCTCACCCCGGCCGAGGTCGACAAGATCGATGCTGCTCTGGCCGATGGCTCTGCCGACCCCTACGAGCTCAAGCGCGCACTTGGCCGCGACCTGTGCGACACCTACCACGGCGCCGGTGCCGGCGACGAGGCTCAGGCCGAGTTCGACCGCGTGTTCAAGGAGGGGCAGCTTGCCGACTTCCCCGAGAAGCACGTTGAGCTGACCGTCAACGACGAGGGCCAGATCTACCTCGCTGGCCTGCTCAAGGACCTGGGCCTTTCGGCCAGCGCCGGCCAGGCCCGCCGCGATATCGACGGCGGCGGCGTCAAGATCAACGGCGAGGCCGTGGCTCCCAAGAGCTACAACATCGACCCCAGCGCCCTCAAGCTGGGCGACACCCTCTCCGTAGGCAAGCGCAAAGGATTTAAGTTGGTCTAACGAGTAAGTTAACCTCACAGAATGAGAGTGGATAATCTTCCGTTTTTGGCCTGTTTGTGGGCTCAAAGTGGGAGATTATCCACTCTCGTCATTTGCAGGGGGTGTATTGCTGTCCCATCGTTTGGGCATACAATGGCTATTGGTTTGCTGCGGTGAAGGTCTGTCCGCCCTGCAGCTTTTTTCTACGGTTAAAGGAGTATGTATGTCCGTTGAGGTCATGAGGTCTGTGATCGACGCTGCCGAGGGTCGCGTGCCCGTCGACACGCTGTTTACCAATGCGCAGATTGTCGACGTATATGGCCAGCGCGTGGCACCCGGTAGCGTTGCCGTCAAGGATGGCGTAATCGTCGGCGTGCTCTACGACGGTCGCGACGATGCCGCCGGCACCTACGAGGCGACCGAGGTTATCGACTGCCAGGGCCGCTATCTTGCTCCCGGCTTTATTGACGGGCACCTGCATATCGAGTCTTCGAACATCCGTCCCGCCGAGTATGCTCGCATGGCCGCGACGCGCGGTACTACCACCGCCATTGCCGACAGCCACGAGATTGCCAATGTTGCCGGTCTCGACGGCTTGCGCTTTATGATCGAGGATGGTCGCCGCGCACCCATCTCCATCAAGTACATGATGCCTTCGTGCGTGCCCGCGCTGCCCGATGAGCAGGCCGGTGCCGTTATTTCGGCCGCCGATATGCAGGCGTTTTTTGCCGAGCATCCGGGTGATGTCTTTGGCCTGGGCGAGATGATGAACCTGCCGGGCGTCTTTATGGCCGATCCCGAGACCTGTGCTCGTATCGACGCTGCCAACCAGACGCCGTCCAAGCAGGTCGACGGTCACGCCCCGCTCGTTGCCGGCAAGGATCTCAACGCCTATGCCGCGGCAGGCATCATTGCCGACCACGAGTCGACGATTCCCGAGGAGGCGCTCGACAAGCTGTCCCGCGGCATGTATGTGATGCTGCGTGAGGGCACGTGCAGCCACGACCTGGCTAATTTGTCCCCGATGCTGCTGGAGAACCCTGCCCGCGCCCGCCGCTGCTGCTTTGCGACCGACGACCGCGCTCCCTCCGATGCTCTTTCGACCGGCATGATCGACAATGCCTGCCGCGTGGCCATCGAGGCCGGCATCGACCCGGTGGTCGCTATCTCCATGGCGTCCCTTTCCACGGCTGAGGCATTTGGCCTGGACCACGGCTGTCGTGACCCGCATGAGCTCCGCGGCGCGATCGCCCCGGGCAAGCGCGCCGACCTGCTGGTGCTCAACGACCTGACGTTTGTCGCGGCTCCGCATCGCGTGTATGCCGCCGGTGCGCTCGTGGCACAGGACGGCGCCTTTGTGGGCGAGATTGCACCTGAGATGGCCGAGGTTGCGGCCCTTGCCGATGAGCTGCGCGCCTCCGTTAAGCTGCCGAAGCTTTCGCTTGACGTGTTCGATTATGCCTTTAAGCCGGGCGAGGCGGTTATTGATGTGATCCCGGGCATGGCTATCACGGGCATGGTTCGTCCCGAGACTGACGAGGGCCTGCGCCGCATTATGCTGATCGAACGTCACGGCCGCGGCGTGTCGCTGCAAGCCGAGGGCGCCGACGGTGATGGTCCTGCGGGCCTGGGTCTTGTTGGCAAGCACATCGGTCGCGGCTGGGTGCGCGGCTTTACCATCACGGGCGGCGCTATCGCCTCGACGATCGGCCACGACTCGCATAACGTGTGCGTGGTGGGCGACAACGCGGCCGATATGATGGCTGCCGTCGAGGCTGTTGGCCAGGGCGGCCACGTGCTGGTGCGCAACGGTGAGGTCGTGGCGCGTATTCCGCTGGCGCTCGGTGGTCTGATGAGCGAGGGCACGGCCGAGGATGTCGCCGCGCAGCACGACGACTTTATGGTCAAGGCGCGCGCCATGGGTATTGAGCCGCCGCTCGACCCCATCATGGGCATCATCTTCCTGCCCCTGCCGGTGATCCCGACGCTCCGCATCCGCCCCGAGGGCATGTTCGACGTCACTACCTTCACCTACGCCGACTAGTCATTGGGGACGTTCTTAAACGCCTAGCCGCCTGCGACACTCTTTGACTTGTCGCCTGACGCCGCGACCGTGAGACCTCTGGCGCGCGTGAGCTATTTGCCGGGTCTATGTAACGTTTATGACTGCGGCGTCTTATATTTGAGCTCCCTTTGGGTACGTTGGAATCGGATACACGTTCGATTCCAACAAGCCCGAAGGGAGCTTTTCTATGTTTAAACTGATTGCATCCGATATGGACGGCACGCTGCTTGACGAAAACGGCCAGGTGCCTCCCGAGACCTACGAACTAATTTTGGCGCTGCGCGAGCGTGGCGTGCATTTTGCCGCATCGTCAGGCCGCCGCTACGATCGCCTGTGCGAGTTCTTTGCGCCCGTTCGCGACAAGATGGACTTTGTCGCAGCTAACGGTGCCCAGGTCTACGCCGACGGCAAAATGGTAGACCGCGAGGTGTATTCGCACCTGGCGATTCGAAAACTCGCCCAGGCCGTCAGGACGTTTCCCAATTTGCATCTTGCGCTCTTTGACCGAGCCAAGTCCTTCCTGCTCGATGACGAGAGCAAGTTCGTGCGCGAGGTCGATAAGGACCTTCCCAATGCCGAGCGCATTTGGGAGCTGCCCGATCCCAGCGTAAATATCATCAAAGCGAGTATCTTTTGCGATGACGGTGCTGTTATGGACAGCGCTTACGTACTACAGCGCGAACTCGGTCAGCTCTTTACTTTTGCGCCTTCGGGCAACGCGTGGATCGACGCCATGCAGCCCGGTGTATCGAAGGCTTCGGGTATTGCGCAGCTCGCGGAGCATTATGACATTGGGCGCGATGAGGTTATGGCGTTTGGCGACTCGATGAACGACTACGAGATTATTCGCTTTGTCGGCACGGGTTGCGCGATGGAAAACGCGCGCCCCGCGCTCAAAGCGGTTGCCGATCGCGTCGTAGGCTGCAACCGCGACCACGCCGTTCAGCGTGAGTTCCGTCGCGTGCTGGAGAGTCTCGCTTAATCCGGCAGATGGGGACGTTCCTTTTCTGCCGGCAGTGGGGGACAGTCCTTGCAGCTTTTTGCGAAGAGTGTCCCCGACGACCAGTCATTCAAGGACTAGTCATTTAAGAACGTCCCCAACGACTAGTCGTTTAAGAACGTCTCCAATGACTAGGCGAGAGCGGCCATGATGGTGCGGGCGACACCGTCGTGGTCGTTGTCGTATTTGGTGATGGCGCCGGCTGCCTCGCGGCCCTCAGGCTCGGCGTTGATCATGGCCGTGCCGTGGCCCGCTGCCTGCAGCATGGGAATGTCGTTGATGTTGTCGCCGAACGCCCAGACGTCGGCGAGAGACTCGCCCAGATGGTCGCATAGCCACGTGAGGGCCGTTCCCTTGGTGGCGCCCTCGCCCATGACCTCGATATTCATGGCGTACGAACGCGTGACCTCGATGCCTTCGAGCGTGTCGAGCGCCGCCGCGATGGCGTCGCGATCGGCCGGGTCGTGCCAGTACATGGCGATGCGTTCGAGCGTCTCGACCTCGTCGATCTTGCTGTCGACATCCAAGTCGATCGGTGTTCGTGTGCGCTTGAGCGAAGCCGCGATGTGGGGGTCGCCGCCGCAGAATTCGTCCAGGCGCGTGTAGAGCGAGCGGGGGAGGAAGCACTGCCCGTCCGCGAAGATATCGAAGGTCACATCGTGGCCGGCGGCGATGCGGCGGATACGATGGGCAATGCCGCAATCGAGCGGTCGGCTCAAAATGCGCGTAGCACGTGAGGTGTCGGTGGGCGTACCGTCGTCGAGCTGCCAGACGCTGGCACCATTGGCGCAGACCGCGTAGTGCACGGCAGGATGGGCGAGGATGGGCTCAAAGATGCCCGACAGCGGGCGTCCCGTGCAGGGCACAAACTCAATACCGCGGCGCGCAAGCTCGTCGAGCATCGCCCAGGTGGCGTCGCTCATCTGCTTATCACTCGTCAGCAGCGTTCCATCCATATCGGAAAACACAATCATTTGATGAAGCCCTTTCTACTGGCATAAAAAGCGTGGCCGAGGGCGATGATGCCCTGGCCACGCTCGGGTTCTATAACGGTCCGCGTCCTAGCGATCGGCGAGCGGCTTGTACTCCAGCGGCTCGATCACCGGACGATAGGCCGGGCGAATAATACGGTGCGCGCAGAAGAGCTCTTCCATGCGGTGTGCCGACCAGCCGGCCATGCGGGCGACGGCGAATAGCGGCGTAAAAAGCGTCTCGGGCACGCCGAGCATCTTGTAGATAAAGCCTGTGTACAGGTCGATGTTGGCGCAGATGGGCTTGGTCATGCCGTGGTCGCGCATCACCTGCGGTGCCAGGCGCTCAATGCGCTCGATGAGCGCGAACTCCTCGCCCAAGTCCTTCTTGGCGGCAAGCGAGCGCGCGTAACGGCGGCAGACCTCGGCGCGCGGGTCGCTGAGCGTATAGACGGCGTGGCCCATGCCGTAGATGAGGCCGGTGCCGTCGAAGGCCTGCTTGTCGAGGATCTTGCCCAGGTAGGCCGCGACCTCGTCCTCGTCCTCCCAATTGGAGACATGCGCACGGATGTCCTCGTGCATGGACACGACCTTGGCGTTGGCGCCGCCGTGGCGCGGGCCCTTGAGCGAGCCGATGGCCGCGGCGTAGGCGGAATACGGGTCGGTGGCCGAGGAGGACAGCACGCGGCAGGCAAACGTGGAGTTGTTGCCGCCGCCGTGCTCTGCATGCAGCATGAGCATCACGTCGAGCAGCATGGCCTCATCGCGGGTGAACGCCATACCGCCGCGGAGCACCTGTAGGATGGTCTCGGCGGTGGAGAGGCCGGGCGTGGGGTGCGGCACGTGAACCTCGGAGCCGCGAAGCTTGGCAATCGAGGCCATGTGTGCGAAGGCGGCGATGCGCGGGAGACGTGCAAGCATGGAAATAGCCACGTCGATCTCATGCTCGGGCGTAATCACGTCGGGCTCGGCATCGAAGGCGTAGAGCAGCAGCACGGCGCGCTGGAGCACGTTCATGATGCTCGACGACACCGTGGTCATGGGGAACTCTTTGACGTATTCGTCGCTCAGATGCCTAAAGGCGCCCAAGCGCTCGCAAAAACCGTCGAGCTCCTCTTTGTTGGGCAGCGAGCCCGTGATAAGCAGATAGGCGACTTCTTCGTAGCCATAGCGATTCTCGGCCTGGGCATTGTTGACCAGATCCTCGATGCTGTAGCCGCGAAGCGTGAGCTTGCCCTGATCGGGCACGACCTTTCCGTCGACCTTGTTGTAGCCGTGCACATCCGAGATACGAGTGAGGCCCGCGACCACGCCCGAGCCGTCGGCATTGCGCAGGCCGCGCTTGACATTGTGCTCGACAAACAGGCCCTCGTCATAAGGGTCGGTCGGCAGGCCGTGGTAGAGGTTTTCGCTCTCAGGCGAAATCTGGCGGCTTGCTTCGTAATCCAGAACCAGGCGGCTCAAGTGGTCATCGAAGCGGTAATAGATTTTCTTGGCGTCGTAGGCCATGCGCGCTCCTCTCCGGGCCGCATCGGGGTGACTTGCATGGGCATGCGCGCGTCAGGCTATCCCCAGCGGCTTGTTCGCTACAGGCGGTACATAAAGTTAAAGACGTCCTCGCGCTGGATAGACACATTGACGCCCGAAAGCTCGCCGGCCTCGGCCAGGGCCTTCTGCAGCTCGGCAAAGTCGAGCTTGGACTCGGCGGTGTCGGCCAGCATGGTCATGGTGAAGATGTCCTCGATAATGGACTGCGTAATGTCGCGGATGTCGACGTTGGCCTCGCCCAGAACGCGGGTGACGCCGGCGACGATGCCGGGGCGGTTCTTGCCAAGGACGGTGATGACGATGCGGGAGGACGAGATCTCGGCCATGGGAAACCCTTTCGCGTGGTTGCGGCGCGCGCGGGGCGCTCCGCTACGGTACAGTGTTCATCATTGTACCTGTCTGGCGCCAAAAGGGGTGCGCTTACAGCGGCGTTACACGTCTGCAACATGAGCGTGAGGGGGCAGGCCGCATGGGGAAGAGCCGTCTGGCGCGCGTCCAGCTCGTGTTGGGTTGATTTCCGAACTCAGCCGAACACATCGAGCGGATAGGCCGTTCCCGCAGTCAGCCGAACGCCTCCGACCGCTGATTCCAAACTGAAAACGGGGGGCATCCCCCACTATTCGGTGGGGGATACCGCTCCGCGGCGCATGCCGCGGGCGGCGCCCCTATCGGACCACCGTGACCTCAGTTGGGATGGGCCCAGCACCGCGGCGTACTCGGTGGGGTAGAGCCGACTGATCGTCTTCACGTCGCGTATGACGATATTTCGGTCGTCCGGCTCGGTGACGCCGTAGCCGAACGCCTGGAGCGTCTCGATGGACTCCTGGATTCTCTGCTGGAACATGGGTCCCGGATCGACCCTCGGCCCGAGGTACCCGCGCCAGAGGCACGGCGAGACACGCAGCATGTTATGGATTTTGGAGATTGGCTCGATGTCGGCGTAGACGTTGAGCGTCGCCATGGCGTCCTTGTGCCCGAGGATCGATTGGAGCGCCTTGATATCGCCGCCCTGGCGGATCCACTGCGTGGCGAACGTGTGGCGCAGGCCGTGGAACGTGATCAGCTCGTCGTTGGTGCCCATGAGGCCGTTGGTCTCCGAGAACGTCTTGAACGCCCTGCGGATATAGCTCGCCGTCGCGAAGGCCGCGCCCGGCTCCGACAGGATGTAGCAGTTCCCGATCTCGACCGCCCCGGTAAGGTTGCGCGAGCGCAGCTTCCCGCGGTCGATCTCGTGGATCTCCTTCAGGAAGGGGAGCAGGCCGACCGGGTCGATGGGGATGCCCCTGGCGTCATGGGTCTTGGTGTCCTTGATGAACGAACCCATCCCCTTCGCGTACGCCACCGAGTGCCTGATCGAGATCAGGCCCGTCTCGAAATCCACATCGCACCACCGAAGGCCGCAGACCTCGCCGATTCGCATCCCCGTGTGCAGGGCGAGTACGACCGCCCCCTAATCCTCGGCGGACCAATCGAGTCCGAACTCCTTTCGGGCATCCTCTTCGCTCATGACTTCGAGAAGGTCTCCGGGTTGGCAACGAAGGGCGAGGCATAGCTGCTCGAGTGTGTTGAAGCGAATGCCGCGAATATGCCCTTTTTTTATACGGGACAGGTTCACGGGCGTGGTTCCAATCCTTTCGGCAAGTTCGTTCGAGGAAATCTTTCGCTCGGCCATGATCTTGTCGAGGCGAACAATTACGGGCATGGCGTTTCCTTACGCAATCTCGTCGGAGTCGAGGTACAGCTCTCGGGCGTACAAGAAGAGCTGGGAAAGCATGAGCAAGACGATGCCGAGAACCAGAGAGGTCCAGTCGAATGATGAAGCGATCTCTTGGGCGCCGACGGCCCCCTCGCCGCCAAACATCGAAACGGAGGTTTCGAGTGAGCCGGCGTAGAAGCTGGTGGCAGCTTGAACAACGAAGAGAATGCCGAGCACCTTCAAGCATGTCGCAGACCCTTTCTTGAAGGGGTCTCCGCTCTTGATCGTCCACACGAGAACGGCGCTGAGGATGGTCGTGGCGATACCGATGACGGCAGGGGCCAATGTCGAGATCGCAAGGGCTGGATACGCGGGGGAGTCTGCAATTACAGGGTTGTCGAGCACTTCGATTGCTGGCTTTAAGGAGAACGCCACTTGTGCGATGGCGGTGACGCAAAGGGCCGCAGAGGCTATCGCACATGCGATGCGGAAGGAATGAAGCCGGGGAGTGCGATTGTCGTAACTCATAATAACCTCCGAAGAATTTAAAAACCTCAGGTTACTTTTTAACAGTTTATGTTAAATTGATTTTGCCGGCAAGTAATCACAGCATGCTGCAACCGAAACCCCTCTAGATTGGAGAGGATTATGTTCAGTACTGTTAAGTCGTGTAAGCTCTTGGTTTTCCTCGGCCTCGCTCTTTGTCTGTTGCTGCCGGGAGCCCCCGCTTTTGCGGATACCCCGATGCCTCCTTCCCAGGAGAGCAGCCAGTGTGCCCTCGTTGAGCCCCTCGGGTATACGGACGACGTCGTCGATACCTACTGGAGCTACAGCTGTCCTCGCGGCGTGAGCGGGCACAGCATCTCGATGTTCAACATCTCTTACAAGACGATCTCCTACCGAAATGGCTATCGCCGATCCGCGCATCATAGGGAATCCCGCCTCGCTGCAATGTGTTCCTGTGGTGTTCTTGGCACAACTGATAAATGGCAATTTGTCTATAGCACCTACTAGATGCGAGGAGGGGCCGAGCATTTTGTTCGGCCCCTCTGTTCCGACTGGATGAGGTTAAGGTTGGCGATGAATATGCTCAAAATCTCGAAGGCAATCTTTAGGTCGCTCCTCTCCTCCAGGTCGCTCTGTGTTGCCGTTGTTGCGTTGATGGTTCTTTGTGCTCTGCCCGTCTTCAGGAGCGCGGCTGGCATCGACGGACGGGTTGAATACCTCGAGTCGGGAATAACCCGTGTTGAGCAGGAATTGTCAGCATCCTATGCGGATGCGCTTGTGAATGCGGGGGAGGAGGGCGTGTATACCTCTTCATCAAGCATGCCCGCGCTTCTGTACCCTCTTGCCGCGGGGCGTCTTGTCTTGGCGCCGCTCTCTCCTCTGCTTCCGTTTCTGCAGGTATCGGATGGAGCGTACTCCTTTTATGACGGATCGAAGGAGTACTTGCTATGGGCCGCAACGGCCGTTGCCGTCTCGTTCCTTGCCGCGCGTCTTAACAAACGTGAAAAACTCATCATCCAGGCACCGATGGGTGAGCTGGGCAGGCTTGTTGCATCGAGCGTATGGGCGAGTGTTTTTGCGATGCTTGCCGTCTTCGCCGTCAATCTTCCAGGGATAATCGCCGCACTTGTGAAGAATGGCCCGGGCTCGCTGTTCTATCCGATAGGCTACGTTCAATATGCGACTCCGGTTATCAAACCGGCTTGGCTGGTGTTCGCACAGACGGCCATCTTGCAATTCTTGGTGGCGGCGTTCATCTCGCTCGTCGTTCACCTTGCCGTGAAGATTGCCAATAACCCTACGCTTGGAATCGTGTTCGTATGTGCCCTGATGGGGGCGACGATGGTTCCCGGGTATTACGGAAGATCCATCGCTTTACGTGAGTTCGCCCTGTTGAATCCCCTTACGTATGCGAACACTGAGTTGACCGTCGGCGCCTATAGCCCGTACCCGACAACGCAGATAGTGAATCTGCCTGGACTTTGCTTCGAGCGTGGCGCGATTACCCTCGTATGCGCAATCGGGATCGAGGTGCTGGCAATTAGCCTGCTTTGCGTTGCTGGAAAGAGCGGCTGCGCGCGCCCGATGTCCCCGATTTGTCTTGAGAGAGGTTCCTTCACCGCATCGAGAACGACAGCCCGTTCGAGCGCTTGTACCTCCGCCGTTGCATACGTAAGAACGATGGGGAAGCTGCTCCTGCATTCTCCTGCCCTCGCCGTATGCGCGATTGCAATGTCGACGGCGATGCTGGCCCCGGCTCTGGTCGAGGTGTTTCCTGACGCTGGTGACGTTTCCGCTGTTCGGTATAGGGATGGGGAGCTCCGTTCAATAGATCGGTATCTAGAGCAGGACGTTGCGAATATGGACGTCGAGGGCAAAGCGGCCCTGGAAGGCATGCGAGATGCTCTTTCGGGTTTCGTGTACGCGCCCACGCCTGCGGAGGGGTTTCGAAGCCTTGCGACGTACGAGCGCGCTCGAGGCGAGCTGGGCGCGGCAGATGCGACCCTCCTGCAATCGATCGGAATCGAGCCGGAGACTCCTTCTCGTGCGGAGGCGCGCGCCCTTCTGCTCGAGTCGATCGCGAGCTTGCCGGACCCCAAGGTTTACGAGTTAAGTACGAAGATGCCCCCATTAATCCTCCTTTCCTATCTCCAGGCAGCGCTTCCTTCCTTGTTTTGGCTGTTGCCCGTGGTTGTCACATCGCTTGCGTGCACCTACCTGCGGTGCCGTTCCCTTCTGGTTTTCCAAGTCCCCGCAACAGCGCATGTGCGTTTTCTGACGGCTGTTGCGCTGTCTCTCCTGCTTGGCTTGGCGCTGCTTTTGGTGTCGATGGTTCCCGCTGCGGTTGTGTCCTTGATTAAGAACGGTGCGGGTGGATCGGAGTATCCCGTCGCTCTCATTCGGG
Source organism: Collinsella sp. OM07-12 (assembly GCF_003438275.1). NCBI lineage: Bacteria > Bacillati > Actinomycetota > Coriobacteriia > Coriobacteriales > Coriobacteriaceae > Collinsella > Collinsella sp. OM07-12. The sequence continues at coordinate 25,801 of NZ_QSTQ01000014.1, read as the reverse complement.
CGGGAGCTTCGACAACGTCCATGGTGGGGGAGGCGGTGTTGTGCAGCATTCCGTTGCTGGTCATGGCATACGGCGTGATTTCCGTCGTCGCTGCGTTGACAGCAGCGATTAGCCGCAACCCCGTTGTCACCGGAGTGGTTTGCGCGGTTCTCTTGGTGTTGGGTTCGTTGAGCGCTCATGTTGAAAGCGCGGGCATGGGCGTCGCGCTGCTGGCTCCATTCGCCTCGTTTGATCCCGCTTCCCAGGTGGGGACGATTGGGTTCCTTGGGCGAGGGACGAACGCGATGCCTTTTGGAGAGGTCGTCGGCGCATCGGTCGCTCTGCTGGTGGTCTTGGGCGCCGTATCTCCGTTGATGGTGCGCCTGAGTGTTCCAAAGATCGAAAGGGGATGATCTCGATGATTGGCCTTCAAACGCTGACGATCTCTTATGGAAAGAAGGTACTCGTAGATTCGGTGGACGCTGAGTTTGCCCCGGGTACGGTCTACGGTCTCGTCGCTCCGAACGGGCATGGAAAGACGACGTTGCTGCGGGCGATGGCAGGTTTGCCGGGTCCTCGCGTGGACGGGAGCATCGTTCTGGATGAGGCGCAGGGCACGGGTACAAGAGAGGTCCGTTCTATGATCTTCTACGCACCTGGTGAGGGGACGCTGCTGTATCCCGGATTGCGTGCGGAAGATCACCTCAAGATGGTTTGCGATATGTGGCCACATGCTCGCGATATCGAAGTGATAGTGGAACAAACGCAGATAGGCGAGTTCGCGAAGATGAGGATCCGTACTCTGAGCCAGGGCATGAAGCAGCAGCTTACCCTGGCGATTGCGTATGCGACGGGTGCGCGGTACCTTCTATTAGATGAGCCCATGAACGCGCTCGACCCCAGCAGGGTGGACTTGCATTCAGAGATCCTCAGGAAGCTGGCCGATTCTGGTACGTGCATCATCATGTCATCCCACATCTTGGATTCGGTCGATAGGCAGTGCGATGAGATTCTGTTTTTGAAGGATGGGAGGCTCATTAGAAGCATCCCGCAAGATGATACTGCGCCGAAGTCTCGTGGATCCCATTTCGCAAAGCCTGCCGGACGCGCCGAGGGTGCGCTAAGCACGTATCGGCGACTCTACGAAAAGGGCGGGTAGAAATGCAAGTTAAAAATCTATGTGGTCAATATGATACCGTTGAACCCGCGTATCAATACCGCTCAGCCATTTGCCTCGCCCCCGTCGCACGTATCTTCATTCGGTCTGTCATTAATTAAACTAACGATGCTTTGAGAAATGTAGGTGCTTCTAAATGTACTGTCGACTTCTTCTCAAACTAATCCTAAGAGACAGGGCCGTATGGATCTCTACGCTCGTTCTTGCCGCAGCCTTCTCCGTCCCCATCGCGTTCAATTCACCCATCTTCGGCCCCTTCTTTATGAAGCAGGGCATGCAGAGCTTTGTCGACGCATTCAATACGCGCGCAACCCAAGCCAACGGCAATATGAACGAGCGAGGAATCATCACGTTATCAGGGGCAATTTTGAGAAAGGAGATGTTTTCTATCCAAGACGTCCGTTAGGAGGACACAATGAAGAAAATCGTCGAAACCGGGATCACCAGGCGAGCCGCTATCGCCGCAGCGGCGGTTGGAGGAATCTCCCTACTGATGCCAAAAGGGGTGTTAGCGGCGGAATTTCAAACACTTGATCAGAATCGAATCGACTACTTCGTTCGCCCCGACCTCACTGAAAACCAGTTTGACGCGATGCTCCGCGAACGCGCGGAGGAAGAAGCTGCGCAAATCATCGAGCAAGCCCTCGCCGGGTACGATGGCGACGCACGAGCCGGGGGACGTCCGACCTACGACACGGTATACGGCAGCGTGGTAAACAAGAGCACTGGATGGCATGACGTCGCCGGACAGCCGGCGGGCGGCGTGCAGATATCGGGAGGTGGCTCTATCTTCGTATCACCTTCCGGCGGCGGATCGGTCGGTGTGTCGGTATCCCTTCCCGGAGGAGTTGGCAGCGTGAGCGTTTCCATCCCGAAGGCAAATCGCTCCCTCAGCGTGACGGGGTACGCGGTCAACATTTCCGGATCGGGCTTCTACAAGGCGACGGCGAACGTGACCCACAAGATTCAACCCTACGTCGTCTATGAGACGACGAACGGGGTACGCAGGGTCTACGCAAAGATGGCCACCAACACGTTCTACAGCATGGCTCTCGGCAAGCGCAAAGTAGGCTGACATGAAGACCGGCTCCGCCAAAATACCCATTGCGCTGGCGTTATTGGTCGCGATAGCCGCAATCGCAGTCTCTGCCGTATCCATAAAAGATGCGAACACCTTGAAACATGGCATTTCCGAAGGGTTCCGCCTAGACGGAGTGTACCGAGACCACGAGACCGGCTTAACCCAGCTCTCCTTCCTTGGGGAAGACGAAAACAGGTGGCAAATCGTCGACAGCAATGGAAATGTGACCGACGGTTCATTTGAGACAACCGGCGATCCGAACATCTTCATGTTGGCCGACCAATCAGGAGATGATTACGGATTTGTCCACCTGGCTTACGCCTCCGCAGACGGAAACCAAGGAAGCCTTTATTTGAACACCGGAACGTCGGTGCTCGAATTTGACAAGGTAACCAGCGGCCCGGCTTTCGTCGTGCCGTAAATGCAAATCGAGTGTCATGAGAGAAGAGGGGACTGGCCTTGCCAGCCCCCTCTTCCTTTTACTGCCCAAGCGGGAATGCTCACCACTGCAGTTCGCGAACGTCAGACGCTTCCTCCGCCCGCGGCACTCGGCCAGGTACATGCTGATGATGACTTGATACGGCACCACTGTACGGGCGGACTCCGCCTTGAAGTAGTCGATGTTCTAGCCGTCGATGTTCATAGTGACGCGGCGGCGCACCTTCCCGATGTAGGGGTTCGGAACGCTGTCGGAGAAGTCGACCTCGGCGGGCATCTCCATAATCTCGTCCTTGCCATTCGTTTCGATAGCTCCAATACTGCCGTCCCTCTGTCCTCGTCGATTTTCTCGCCGAGATTATCCTGATGGTCGAGCCGCCATGCCTCTCGCAATGGCAAACCGTCAGCACCCACGATTCCAGAACGTTGAAATTTGCAACGTTCTACCAGTGCGTGGGTCGTTTTGAAGGTAATTCATGGGACCATTTGTCGGTAATCCGTGGGTCATTTTTCCTCGCGTTGTGCCGAAAAGACCGTGAACCTTTTGTGGGACACGCGGCGCCGTGGTACCATAGCCGAGTTTGTTGTCTTGGTCGGAAACCAAGACGCCTTATGCGCTGATCGGTAACCAGCGCCTGACCAATAAGGAGTCCTACCATGAAGCAGGGTATCCATCCCCAGTATGTCGAGTGCACGGTGACGTGCTCCTGCGGCAACACCTTCAAGACGCACGCTACCGTGTCCGAGATGAAGGTCGAGCTTTGCAACGAGTGCCACCCGTTCTACACCGGCCAGCAGAAGTTCGTCGACACCGGTGGACGCGTCCAGCGCTTCGCCGACAAGTTCGGTGGCGCCGCTGCCGCTCAGCTCAAGAAGGCCGAGGAGGCCAAGGCTGCCAAGGCCGCCAAGGCTGCTGAGGCCGAGGCCGCTCGCAAGGCCGCCGCTGAGGCTAAGGCTGCCGAGAAGGCTAAGCGTGCCGCTAAGTTTGCCGAGGAGGCTGCCAAGCAGGCCGCCGAGGCTCCCGCAGAGGCTCCCGTCGAGGAGGCCGCTGCCGAGGCCGAGACCACCGAGGCTGCTGAGTAAGTAGCTCGCCGCGGAAACACTCGCATTCATGGCATAAGGGCCGCGCATCCGTTTGGGTGCGCGGCCCTTTTCTTTTTATTGGTGCAAGCTAGCCCGTCCCCATTGCGCCAGGTTGGTGCGAAGGGGACGGGCTAGCTTGCACCAAATGGCAGAGAGAGGCAGCGGTTTCCCAGATAAAAGCCGCCAAAATAAACCAGTCCCTTTTTGGCAGGCTGTCGTAGTTATTACGTGGTCGAGCGTGTCGACCGCATAGGCGGCGCCTTGTTTGGCTAAAGTACAAATATCTGTGTTTAACTCGTCCAAGGTTTTATGCCACGGGCGATGGCCAAAAAGGAAAACCACATGGGATTCATGTCAAAGCTGCTGTCCTTTGGATCCGATAAGGACCTCAAGCGCTACTACAAGATCGTCGACCAGATCAACGGTCTTGAGCCCCAGTTTGAGAAGATGACCGAGGAGGAACTCCGCGGCCAGACCGATAAGTTCCGCGAGCGTTACGCCAACGGCGAGTCGCTCGACGACATGCTCCCCGAGGCCTTTGCCACCGTGCGTGAGGCTTCCAAGCGCACCATGGGTATGCGCCACTTTGACGTGCAGCTTATTGGCGCCATGGCACTGCACGAGGGCCACATCGCCGAGATGAAGACCGGCGAAGGTAAGACCCTCGTCTCCACGTTGGCTGGCTATCTCAACGCTATTGCCGGCAAGGGCGTGCACGTCGTTACTGTCAATGATTACCTTGCCAAGCGCGACTCCGAGTGGATGGGCCGCATCTATAAGTACCTGGGCATGACCGTCGGTCTGCTCCAGAACAACATGCCGCTCGAGCTCAAGCGCCCGGCCTATCAGGCCGACATCACCTACGGCACCAACTCCGAGTTCGGCTTTGATTACCTGCGTGACAACATGGTTACCCGTCCCGAGCAGCGCGTGCAACGCGGCCACAACTACGCCATCGTCGACGAGGTTGACTCCATCCTGATCGATGAGGCCCGCACCCCGCTGATCATCTCGGGCGCTGGTACCAAGTCCGCCAGTACCTACAAGGACTTCGCGCGTGCCGTGCGTGGCCTTGAGCGCGGCGAGGACGTGTCGCACGACATGCTCACCGCCACCGAGGACGTCGAGCCCACGGGCGACTATGTCATGGACGAGGCCAAGCACACCATTGCCGCCACCGAGCGTGGCCTTAAGAAAATCGAGCGCCGCCTAGGCATCGAGGACATCTACGCCGATCTCTCGGGCCAGCTGGTCAACCACCTGCAGCAGGCGCTGAAGGCCCAGTACATGTTCCACCGCGATAAGCAGTACGTGGTCACCAACGGCGAGGTCAAGATCGTCGACGAGTTCACCGGCCGCATTATGGAAGGCCGCCGTTACTCCGAGGGCCTGCACCAGGCCATCGAGGCCAAAGAGGGCGTGCTCGTGCGCGAGGAGAACCAGACGCTGGCGACCATCACCCTGCAGAACTACTTCCGCCTGTATGACAAGCTCTCCGGTATGACCGGTACGGCACTCACCGAGGACGCCGAGTTCCGCGAGATCTACAAGCTGCCCGTTGAGGTCATTCCTTCCAACAGACCCGTGCAGCGCGTGGACCACGAGGACCTGGTCTACCGCACCATTCAGGCTAAGTACAACGCCGTTGCCGACGACGTTGAGCAGCGCCACGCTAAGGGCCAGCCGGTCCTGGTGGGTACCGTCTCCATCGAGAGCTCCGAGAAGCTGTCAGCCGCCCTTACCAAGCGCGGCATCGCGCACGAGGTCCTCAACGCTAAGCACCACGAGCGCGAGGCCCATATCGTTGCGCAGGCCGGACGCTACGGCGCCGTGACCATCGCTACTAACATGGCCGGTCGTGGTACCGACATCCTGCTGGGCGGCAACCCCGACGAGCTGGTGCGCGAGCGCCTTGAGTACGAGGGCCTGACCATGGAGGACGTGACACCCGAGCAGCTCGAGCAGTTTAACGCCGAGGCCAAGGAGACCTGCAAGGCCGAGCGCGAGCGCGTGCTTGCCGCCGGCGGTCTGACCGTCATCGGCACCGAGCGCCATGAGTCCCGTCGTATCGACAACCAGCTGCGCGGCCGCTCCGGCCGTCAGGGCGATCCGGGCGAGACCCAGTTCTACCTGTCGCTCGAGGACGACCTCATGCGCCTGTTCGGTGGCGACAAGATGGACCGCGTCTCCAAGATGATGGTCACGGCCGACATGGGCGACGACATGCCCATCCAGCACAAGATCATCTCCAAGGCCGTCGAGAGCGCCCAGCACAAGGTCGAGAGCATCAACTTCTCCATGCGCAAGAGCGTCCTCGAGTACGATGACGTCATGAACAAGCAGCGCCAGGTCATCTACGCCGAGCGCAACAAGATTCTGGACGGCAAGGATCTGACCGACCACATCACCGAGGTCATGCACGACACCGTGTACCGCTGCGTGCAGGAGTTCTGCACCAAGGACAGCCACGATGGCGAGCGCGATCTCGAGGGCCTGCGCAAGTGGGTCGTGGAGCTCACCGGGCATATCGATACGCCCAAGTTCCCCGACGAGGACTTTGAGGCCCTGGCTGCCGATGTCCTGGCCTACGTCGAGAAGTGCTACAACATGAAGGCCGAGCGCCTGGGTGAGGACCTCATGCGCGAGCTCAACACCCAGGTCATGCTGCGCGTCATCGATACCCGCTGGATGAACTACCTGCAGGAGATGGACTACCTCAAGACCGGTATCGGACTGCGCGGCTTTGGTCAGCGCGACCCGCTGGTCGAGTACAAGACCGAGGCTTATGGTGCCTTCCAGATGCTCGTCGACACCATGTACGAGGATTACCTGCGCACCGTCCTGCGCATCGAGATCAAGGCCGCCCCGCACGCCGTGGAGCACAAGGAGGACCCTGCGCTCGAGGGTGCACACTTCTCCGGCCCCGCCGATGTCGATGGCGACAACGGCAACTCGGTGCTGCGCAAGCAGGCACAGGTGCAAGCCCGTACGGTCGTCCAGGGAGGCCCGGCTGCCGTCAACAACGGTGGCAAGGTGACCACCTACCGCAAGTCCGAGAGCGATGACCCTTATGTCAACGTGGGCCGCAACGACCTGTGCCCCTGCGGCAGCGGCAAGAAGTTCAAGTACTGCCACGGCAGGAATCGTTAATGGCCGAGGCTTTAGAGGTAACGCCCGCCGAGCTGGACGCGTTTGCGGACCGGCTCGGCGAGGTCGAGTCGTATCTTCATTTGGACGAGAAGCGCACGCGCGTGACCGAGCTCGAGACCAAAAGCGTGGCCCCCGGCTTTTGGGATGACGCCGACGCCGCTCGCGCCACCATGGAGGAGATCGCTCGCGCCAAGGAAGATATCGCTGCCGTGGATACCGCGCGCGGCGAGCTATCTGACGCCCGCGCGGCGCTGGAGCTTGCCGAGGAGATGGGCGACGACCCCGATGCCGCCGCATTGCGCGAGGAGGCTGCCGCTACGGCAGAACGCCTGGCCCGCGCTATCGACGAGCTCGAGCTTTCGAGCTGGTTTACCGGTGAGTTCGATCACGGCGACGCGATTGTGACCATCAAACCCGGACAGGGCGGCCTGGAGGCGCAGGACTGGACCTTCATGCTCTTCAAGATGTACATGAAGTACTGCCAGCGTCGCGGCTGGAAGGTCACCATTAACGACTGCCCCGCAGCCGAGGTCATCGGCATCGACCGTGCGACCTTTACTGTCGAGGGCAAGGACGCGTTTGGCATGCTGCGCGCCGAGGCCGGCGTCCACCGTCTGGTGCGCATTAGCCCCACCGACGACAAGAAGCGCCGCCAGACCACGTTTGCCGGCGTCGAGGTCATCCCCGTGCTGCCTGACGATATCGACATCGAGATCAGTCCCGACGATATCCGCGTGGACGTGTATCACGCGAGCGGCCCGGGCGGACAGGGCGTCAACACCACCGACTCCGCCGTACGCGTGACGCATTTTCCCAGCGGCATCGTTGTCACTTGCCAAAACGAGCGCAGCCAGATTCAAAACAAGGCCGCGTGCATGCAGATTCTCAAGGCCCGTCTGTACGAGATCGAGCTCGAGAAGCGCGCCGAGGCGCTCGACGAGATTCGTGGACCCAAGACCACGATCGGTTTTGGTAACCAGATTCGCAGCTACGTGCTCTACCCGTATCAGATGGTCAAGGACCTGCGCTCGGGTGTGGAGACCAGCAACGTCGAGGCCGTTCTCGACGATGGCGATCTGGATCCGTTTGTGATCGGCTACCATCGCTGGGCAACCGGCAACGCCGATGCGGAGGCCCCGTCTGTCTAAACCCATAGGGTTGGCTTTGGGCAGATGTGGCCAATACGGACCCTGAGCGGGGGTGGTATTTGGTCGGCGAATCGGTAAAATCGAATACAAGAAGAAGCTCAAAGCGCATCCGTTTGGGTGCGCTTTTTTGAGGGAGGCAGCATGGCATATCGTCTGGACATCAAGCGCATTCTTTCGATGAACTTCTTTCGCGATCTGCCCCAGATTATGTTGGGGTGCGCTCTGGCCGCTATTGCGACCGACCTGTTTTTGATTCCCAACGGCCTTGCTGCCGGTGGCGTTACGGGCCTTGCCACCATTATCCAGGCGGTCGGCGCCTCGCATGGCATATCGCTTCCCGTCGGTATCCAGACCATCGTGATGAATGCCTTGCTGCTGCTGGTCGTTATGCGCGAGGGCGGCATGTTCTATGTGGTGCAGACCGCGACGGGCTTTGTGCTGCTGGGCTTTTTCACCGACCTGTTCGCTCCGTTTGTGGCGCCGTTGGCACATGCCGATCTGATGCTGCCCGCTATGTGGGGCGGCATTATCACGGGCATCGGCTACGGCATGGTGCTGCGCGCCGGTGCCAACACCGGCGGCTCCGACACGATCGGCCAGATCATCTCGCGCAATACGTCGCTACCGGTGGGCTCCACCGTCATGGCGATCGATGTTGCCGTGTGCGCGCTGTCGGCCCCGGTCTTTTCGGTCGAAAACGCGCTGTATGCAGGTCTTTCGATGGTGATCAGCGGCTACGTGATCGATGCTGTGGTCGATGGCGGCAACAAGCGTCGTATGGTGCTCATCATCTCGGACAACTTCCCCGATATCGCGGCCGACATCATGTATGGCCTGGGCCGCGGCTGCACCAAGTTAAAGGCGACCGGTATGTATTCGGGCGCCGAGAAGCCGGTGATTATGGTCATCGTGAGCCGTCGAGAGCTCAACACCCTGAAGACGATCGTGCGCGAGCGCGATCCTCACGCCATTGTGACGGTTGCCGATGTTACGGAAACCTTTGGCGAGGGATTCAAGGACATTAACGCGTAGGGCAGGCTGCGCCCCATCCAAAAGACGTTCACATTGATAAACCGTTTCATCAGTGGGTCTGCCTGCTAAATTGCTCAAATAATGATAAAAAGTCTGGTAAAGCCATCAGTTTCCAGCATAATGAATGACGTACGTGCATTGCGGCTGTGTTGGGATTACCTTCTGTGCCGTGCGCATTTTGTCTAATGAGGATGAAAGGAAGGCACAATGAGCGACGAAGAGCTCAAAAAGGTTGCCAACGAGGTTAGGAAGGGCATCGTCACCGGCGTGCACGCTGCCAAGTCCGGCCATCCGGGCGGTTCGCTCGGCGCTGCCGACATCATGACCTATCTGTACTTTGAGGAAATGAACGTCGACCCGGCTGATCCCCACAAGGCCGACCGCGATCGCTTTGTGCTCTCCAAGGGCCACTGTGCTCCGGGTCTGTACGCCGTGCTCGCCGAGCGTGGGTTCTTCCCCAAGGAGGATCTCGAGACGCTGCGCCATATCGGTAGCCACCTGCAGGGCCACCCCAACATGAACGACACCCCGGGCGTCGATATGTCCACCGGCTCGCTGGGCCAGGGCATCTCCGCCGCCGTGGGCATGGCGGTTGCCGCCAAGCACTGGGGCGATGACTATCGCACCTACGCCCTGCTGGGTGATGGCGAGAGCGAGGAAGGCCAGGTCTGGGAGGCCGCCATGTTTGCCGGCAACCAGCAGCTCGATAACCTTTGCGTGATCGTTGACCACAACGGCCTGCAAATCGATGGTCCCGTCGAGGAGGTCAACGACCCCATGCCGCTGGCAGACAAGTTCCGCGCCTTTAAGTTCCACGTGGTGGAGCTTGCCGACGGCAACGATTTCGATCAGATCCGCGCCGCCTTTGCCGAGGCCCGCGCCACCAAGGGCCAGCCGACCGCCATTATCGCCGAGACCATGAAGGGCAAGGGCGTTTCCTTTATGGAGAACCAGGTGGGTTGGCACGGCAAGGCCCCCAACGATGAACAGTTTGAGCAGGCCATGGCAGAGCTCACGGCCGCCGGAGAGGAGCTCTAGGATGGCAGACGTCAAGAAAATCGCCACGCGCGTAAGCTACGGCGAGGCCCTCGTCGAGCTCGCCAACGAGCACGACGACTTTGTGGTCCTCGACGCCGACCTGGCCGCCGCCACGCAGACCGGCAAGTTTAAGGCCGCCTGCCCCGATCGTTTCTTCGATGTGGGTATCGCCGAGAGCAACCTGATGGGTGTTGCCGCCGGTATCGCGACCACCGGCCGCGTTGCCTTTGCGAGCACCTTTGCCATGTTCGCCGCCGGCCGCGCCTTTGAGCAGGTCCGCAACTCCATCGGCTATCCGCATCTCAACGTTAAGATTGGCGCCACGCATGCCGGTATCTCGGTGGGCGAGGACGGCGCCACGCACCAGTGCTGCGAGGATATCGCCCTCATGCGCGTTATCCCTGGCATGACCGTTATCGTTCCCGCCGACGACGTCGAGGCCCGCGCCGTGACGCGCGCCGCCTACGAGTGCGACGGCCCTGTGTACATGCGCTTTGCCCGTCTGGCCTCGCCGGTTATCAACGACCCCGAAACCTACAAGTTCGAGTTGGGTAAGGGTATCGTCATGCGCGAGGGCGCCGATGTCACCATCATCGCCTGTGGCCTGATGGTCGGCGAGGCCCTCGAGGCCGCCGAGCAGCTTGCTGCCGAGGGTATCGACGCCGAGGTCATCAACATGCACACCATCAAGCCCATCGACGCCGACCTGATCGTCAAGAGCGCTACCAAGACCGGCCACGTCGTGACCGTCGAGGAGCACTCCGTGATCGGTGGTCTGGGCAGCGCCGTTGCCGATGTCCTGTGCGAGCAGTGCCCGACGCCGCTCAAGAAGATTGGCGTTAACGACACCTTTGGCGAGTCCGGCCCGGGTGCAGAGCTCCTGCACAAGTACGGCCTGGACGCCGCCAACATCGTGGCGACCACCAAGGAGTTCTTGGCATAAGGCAAGGCGAGGCAAAGTATCGCTTCAGCAACCGTATGCAATCCATAGCAGGGGCGTCCTCAAAGAGGACGCCCCTGTTTTTTGTCGGCAACAAACAAATTAGGCCCGCACCAAGCAAGGGCTTTCTCCGGGAAACGGGCCCAGACCAGCAAAGTGCAATTCAGACCCTTCCAACTTTGTATATGCAGCACCGTAAGATAAACGCGGCGGCCCCTTAGTAGCCGCAGGCCGCGCGTAGGGTTACCTCCCAAATCTTTCCGCAGGACGGAGGAGCCCCGCCGCGCGTAGTGCGCAGCGGGGGCTCCGACATGTCCGAGGACGATTTGGGAGGTAACCCTACGCGCGGCCGGTGAGACCAAACCCCGCCATGCTTCTTATGTGCAGCAAAGCTAATGCTGCTAAAATACAAAGCGCTCATGTAGTTTAAACGCACGACGATAAGGAGCACCAGTGGGTAACCACTTCCGTACCTCCGGTGCGGGCGATGATGCCCCCAAGACGCAGACAGGCGTCCAGGGCAGTCGTTTCGCCACTCCGGATTCAGAGGGCCAGCCTGTTGCTCAGGCCCCCGCTCAGCCGGCAGATCAGGCACAGCCGGCATCCGATCCCTTTGCCTACAATCCCACCAGCGATGTCGCGCTTTCCGGCACGGCGGGTTTTGAGCCCGTTCAGGCCGTGACCGCTCGCGTGGAGCAGCCTCAGGCTGGCGCCGCCACGCCGCAGCCTACCATGGCCGGCATTCCCGACCCCATGGCCCCTGCGACGCCGGTTCCTCAGCCTGCGCAGTCCGGCCTCTTTGCCGCTATTCCCGACCCCACGCAGCCTGCTGCCCCGGTGGTCAAGAGCGATCAGGCAGCCGAGGTCGCAAGCCTCGATAACGCGCTCAACAATCCCGATTTTACGTCGGTGTTTGCGCCCATCGATCCGCAGGCCAGCCGCAAGAAGATGGCCAAGCAGGCCGGTGTCGAGCCCGTCATCCTTATGGAGCATGTCACCAAGATCTATCCGGCACAGCCCAACAAGCCCGCGCTCGACGATATCAACATCGAGATCTATCCGGGCGAGTTCGTCTTCCTGGTCGGTCACTCCGGCTCGGGTAAGACCACGCTGCTATCGACGCTCAACCGCGACGTCAAGCCGACGAGTGGCCGCATCCTGGTTGCCGGTCAGGACCTCATGAAGATCAAGAACCGCAAGGTTCCGTTCCTGCGCCGCCAGATTGGCGCCGTGTTCCAGGACTTTAAGCTTCTGCCGCAAAAGACCGCCTACGAAAACGTGGCGTTTGCCCTGCAGTGCATCGGCAAGCCCAAGGGCGTCATTCGCAGCCAGGTGCCCGAGGTGCTGCGTCTGGTCGGTCTTGCCGATCAGATGGACTCGCTGCCCGACCAGCTTTCCGGTGGCGAGCAGCAGCGCGTTGCCGTCGCCCGCGCTATGGTCAACCGTCCGCCGCTGCTGATCTGCGACGAGCCCACGGGTAACCTCGACCCGGCGATCTCGTTGGGCATCATGAAGCTGCTCGAGCGTATTAACCGCACCGGCACCACCGTGATCGTCGCCACGCACGACCGCGAGATGGTCGATAGCATGCACCGTCGCGTGATCGCCCTCGAGGGCGGCCACGTTATCCGCGACCAGGAGAGGGGAGGTTACGGCAACTATGGCACCAACTAACGTGGGCTACTCCTTCAAAGAGGCAATCAGCCACTTCTTCCGTAACTGGACTACCTCGCTCGGCGCCGTCATCACGATCTTCCTTTCGCTGTTTATCATCGGTCTGTTCATTATGGGCTCCGCGATGCTGAACTCCGTGATCGGCACCGTCGAGGATCAAGTTGTTATCAACGCATTCATCAGCGATGATGCCGACCAATCGGACGTCCAGGCCTTTGAGGCCGAGCTCAAGACGTGGAGTAACGTCAAGTCCGTGACCTATAAGGATAAGGACGACGCGTTGGCCGAGTATACGAGCAAGATGTCGGGCAACGCCGATGCCACCATGAGTGCGCTCGACGGCCAGAACCCGCTTCCGGCCTCGTTCGCGATTGAGATGGACGATCCGTCTCAGGTCGAAAGCACGGCCAAGAAGCTCAAGAAGAATGCCGATTTCCAGAAGATCGCGGATGACGGCGACGTCAACGCGAGCGTGCTGTACGGCCAGGAGGAAGTGAGCCGCCTGTTCCAGGTGACCAACTACATCCGCATCGCCGCCGTGGTGCTCGTTGGCCTTCTGACCTTTATCGCATTCATCTTCATCAACAACACGATTCGCCTGTCCATCACGGCGCGTCGTCGTGAGATTGCGATTATGCGTCTGGTCGGCGCCAGCAACGGCTTCATTCGTGGCCCGTTTATCACCGAGGGCGTACTGCAGGCCATTTTGGGCTCGCTGCTTTCCATCGGCGTTCTGGAGCTGCTGCGTAATCTGATGATTCCGCGTCTGCAGGAGAGCATCGGCTGGATGTCGTTTGCCCTGCCGATGCAGTACTACCTGGTGACCTATGCTGCGCTGATTCTGGTCGGCGTGATTATCGGTCTCTTTGGTTCTGCCATCGCCATGCGCCGCTACCTGCGCGTGTAGGCATGCCTGGAATTCACCCCTTCCAACGGGTCGTCTCTTATGGGGCGACCCGTTTTTTGATCCCTAGGGAACGGCAGGATTGCGGATCATCGTGGCGCTGGTCTATCTATGTGATTCGTTTTCCTCCGCCCCCAAGGACCATTTGGGTAGACTCTTGGGGTGTAAACGACCATCGATAGTTAGGAGGCGCCATGGGGCGCAATAATAAGCATAAGCGTGGAGCTCGCAATAAGCGCGGGCCGGTGCGCAGCGAACGCCGTCCGAGCCTGACCGGACGCGTGCAGCTCCATGAGCATAGCGCCTACGTTGTAACCGAAAACGGCGACTACAAGGTCATGGGTCGCGGTAAGCGCGAGATCATGGATGGAGATACCGTTGCCGTGAGCATTAAGAACAGCCCACACGGTGAACGGCGTGCCGTGATCGAAGGCGTGGTTGAGCGCGCAGCCATAAGCGTGGTGGGGACGTACCAGACCGCCGGTCCGCTTGGTGTGATCGAGCCGCTCGATTCGCGTCTGAAGGCCGACTTCTTCATTCTGCCCGAGGATACCTCGGCGGATTGTCTGGGCGTCCACCCGGGTGATGCCGTTGTCGCGCGCATTTTGACCTACCCGACGCGCCTGGAATCGGGCACCGTGACGATCGAGCGCCGCATTGGCGGAGATGACGCGCCCGATTTGGGCGTTCAATATGTGATGGCGCGTTACGGCTATACCGATAGCTATCCCGAGGCCGCGCTGGACGACGCCGAGGAACTTTCGCTCGATGTGACCGCGGCGCTTAAAGATCCGCTTCGCCGCGACCTGCGCGACCGCTTTGTCATCACGATCGACCCGGTCGACGCGCGTGACTTTGACGATGCCATTTCGCTGGAGCGCACACCCGGGGGCGGCTACAAACTGGGCGTGCATATCGCTGACGTTTCTCACTATGTGGCTTGGGACGGGCATATCGATCTTGAGGCTCGCCATCGTACGACATCGGTGTATCTGGCCGATCGCGTGCTTCCCATGCTGCCCGAACGCTTGTCCTGTGACCTGTGCTCGCTTCGCCCTGACGAGGACCGTCTGGCGTTTACCGTTGACATTGAGCTCGATGCGCAGGGCCGCGTTCGCCATTACGATCCGTACCCCAGCGTGATTCGCTCGCGTGTGCGTATGGATTATGACGGCGCCGAGGCGCTGCTGGTGCGTGCCGGCGCGGTTGAGCATTCGGTGCTGGAGGGTGCGGCCGAGGATGTTGCGGCTGCCGAGACCTCGCGCGAGGAAGCGCTTGAGCGCGGTCTTGCGTGCGAGGAGGCCGCCCGCGGCTACAACGTCGACCTCGGCGATTTCCTTGTCGCCGCCAACGAACTCGCCGAACTTCGCCGTCGCATTCGTCGCGCCCGCGGCTCAGTCGATTTTGACACGGCCGAGATCCGCGCTCTATTGGATGAGGACGGAGTACCCGTGCAGATTGTCGCGCGTGAGCGTTCGTGTGCTACGTCGCTTATCGAGGAAGCCATGCTGCTCGCCAACGAGTGCGTTGCAGAGTGGCTGGCAGACCGTGATATCGAGGCCTGCTATCGCGTGCATGAGGATCCGAGCCCCGATAGCCTGCACGGTGCCGCCGTTGCGCTGGCGCAGCTAGGCATCATCGACGATCGCCGTGCTGCCGGTATTGCCCTGGGGAGTCCCGATGAGCTACAGGCTGCAGTTGATGCTGCCGCCGGTACGGCCAACGCACCGCTCGTCAACACGCTGCTTCTGCGCAGCATGCAGCGTGCGCTGTACAAACCGCGTAACGAGGGCCACTTTGCGCTCGCCGCGCCGTGCTACTGTCACTTTACGAGTCCCATCCGTCGCTACCCCGATCTGGTGGTGCACCGCGTGCTCAAACTGCAGTTGGCATACGAACAGCTGGGTGGAAAAGACGCCTTAGTGCGTACGCCCAGGCTAATCGGAAAAGGCCGGGAGTCGCTTCCGCGCATTCTGCCGCAAATTTGCCGTGCGTGCAGCGATGCCGAGCGCGCGGCCGACGCCGCCAGCCATGCGACGCAAAAAATCAAAATTGCCCAGTACTACGAGGATCGCCTGGGCGAGCGCTATGCCGGAACGGTCTCGTGGGTCAGCAGCATGGGGCTCTTTGTGCGCTTGGACCTGACGCAGGTCGAAGGCTTGGTTTCCATCAAGAGCCTGGGCAACGAGTGGTTCGAGTTCGACGAGGACGCGCTCACGCTCACAGGTGCCGACACGGGCACCCGTTACGAGCTGGGGCAGCGTGTGATCATCGAGGTCTCGCGCGTCAATACCACGCGCGGGCACTTGGACTTTAAGCTTATCCATTAGCTAAATCCCGACTCGTGGCGGGAGAGCGGAGGGCGGTCTTTCGGGGCCGCCCTCCGCATTTGAATCGTGGCCACCTTGCCCTCTGCTCGGCCGCCCGCTTACCTGCTATTTGAGAGGTAAAACCTACCAAAATAAACCTGTCCCTTTTTGGCAGGTTTACAAGAAAGCGGGGATGAGATGGCGACGGTGTACGGTTATGCGCGGGTGAGTTCGCGCGATCAGAATCTTAATCGGCAGCTGGATGCGCTGGGCGCCTATGGCGTGGGCTCGGCGAATATTTATGCCGACCATGCGAGCGGCAAGGACTTCGATCGACCGCGTTATCGCGAGCTGCTGCACGTCCTGGGAGACGGGGACGTGCTGGTGGTGCTTTCTATCGACCGACTTGGTCGTAATTACTCCGAGATTCTTGAGGAATGGCGACGCATTACCAAGGAGCTCGGAGTTGCCATTGTGGTGTTGGACATGCCATTGCTTGACACGCGCGCCAGGGCCAGCGGCGCGCCGGATGTGACCAACACCCTGATTGCCGATATAGTGCTGCAACTGCTGAGCTACGTGGCGCAGGTGGAGCGCGAGAATATCCATCGGCGCCAGGCGGAGGGAATTGCAGCGGCGCGGGCGCGAGGGGTCCGTTTCGGTCGACCTCGCAAGCCGTGCCCTCCTCAGTTTGAGCTGGTGCGCGATAGCTATGAGGCAGGCGATATTACCCGCAGCCAGGCGGCAAAGCGCCTGGGCGTGTGCGTGGGGACGTTCGATCGCTGGATGCGCGAGGCGGGGTAGGGGTTTGCGGCACGTCCGATTGGCGCCCACGCGAGGCATTATCGGTAACAGGGCTGTTACCGATAATGCGACCTTGTTGAATTATTTTGTGTCGCGCGTATTTCCGAGCGGTCGGATTTGAGGGGCGAGCGGTAGAACGCTCGCCCTTTGTGCGCCACGATTCGGCACAATGTACCGTAAAAGCTGTTTGTATCCGGTACGAATCGTTCGTTGGTCTTTAATTCTTCTCAACGGAGGTGTTTGAGATGGCAAACGGATTGCTTTTGCGGCTTCGCGAGCGTGAGCTCAGCGCGAGCCCGGCGGAACGCAATGTCATCGCATATGTAAGCGCTCATCCGCACGAGGTGGTCGGGCTGTCCGTCCGCGGTCTTGCCGATGCCACGTTCTCCTCGCCCTCGAGCATTTTGCGCTTTTGCAAGCGCTTGGGTTTTGCGGGCTACAAGGAGTTCCAGCGCGAACTGATTGCCGAGCTGGCGCTCTTGAGTGACAAGAAAGACGTTGCCCTCGAGGACATCTCCATAGATGACAGCGTCGAACGCATCGTGGGGAAGGTGATGAAAAGCAACGTGCGCACGATCGAGGCGACGGCGCGAACGCTCGATTACACCGTCTTGGAGCGATGTGCGGCCCATCTTAAGCGGGCGCGCGCAGTCAATCTGTTCGGTATCGGTGCCTCTCGTTTGGTCGCACACGATCTGGCGCAAAAGCTCATGCGTGTCGACAAAGAGTGCCATCTGTACGACGACTGGCATGATCAGCTCTTGTGTGCCAAGAACATGCATGAGGGCGATATGGCAATCGCCTTTAGCTACTCGGGCTTGACGCAAGAGGTGCTGGACTGCACCGCCGAGGCCCAACGCCACAACTGTCCCGTTGTGGCCGTGACCAAAGTAGATGGATCATCCAAGCTTGCCACCATGGCCGATGCCGTGCTCGGCGTCGCTGCGAGTGAGCCCTTGGTCCGCAGCGGTGCCATGGCTTCGCGTATGGCCCAGCTTATGGTTGTCGATGCCCTGTACGCTGCTTACGTTGCCAGCGACTACGAACGGGCGACGCATGTCATTAAGCAAAACTACATCGAGAAACAGGAAAGATGAGGTGAATGAAATGCTCGATTTAACAAAATTCACGACCGAACAGCGTAATCAAAGGTCAATGGACCTCGATACGATGACATCGCTGCAAATCGTCACGACGATGAACGATGAGGATCTTCGTGCCGTCCAGTCGGTCACAAAAGTGCTGCCCCAGGTTGCCACAGCAATCGACTGGGCTGCTGAGGCACTCGAGCGCGGTGGGCGCGTCTTTTACATGGGCGCAGGCACCAGCGGTCGTCTGGGCGTACTCGACGCTTCGGAGTGTCCGCCCACGTTTGGCGTGTCACCCGATCTGATTGTCGGGCTCATTGCCGGAGGCGAGACGGCGTTTATCAAGGCTGTCGAAGGTGCCGAAGACAGCGAGGAGCTTGGCGCGAACGACCTGCGAGAGCGTGGACTCTCGGACAAGGATTTTGTCGTTGGCCTGGCAGCAAGCGGCCGTACTCCTTATGTGGTGGGCGGCCTTGTGTACGCCAAGGCAATTGGGTGCAAGACCATTGCAATTGCCTGCAACCAAGGGTCGAAGATCGGGGAGAGCGCAGATCTTGCCATTGAGCCCGTGCCTGGTCCCGAGGTGCTGACCGGCTCAACGAGGCTCAAGGCGGGAACGGTTCAAAAGCTCATCCTCAACATGATTTCGACCGGTGCCATGGTCAAGATCGGCAAGGTATACCAAAACCTGATGGTCGACGTGCAGCAGACGAACGAGAAGTTGGTGGTGCGCGGACAGAACATCGTGATGGAGGCGACCGGCTGCACGCGCGAGCGCGCTGTTCAGGCGCTTGTAGATGCCGACGGCCACGTAAAAACCGCTATTGTCTCGGTACTGCTGGACTGCGATGCCGAGCAGGCTGCGGTAGCTCTTGAGCGGGCGCGCGGCCATGTCCGTGCTGCGGTGAGTGGCCATGAGAAGAGCAATGCCGATGCCCAATAGGTGCGCGGCGTGAGCTGATATGACATCCAGACGAGATACCCAATACAAGGAGGAGTTATGACGAACAAAGAGCTGGCTCAAAAGCTGCTGGACCTTTTGGGCGGTAAAGACAACGTGCTCGCAAACGCGGCGTGCATGACGCGCCTGCGCGTGACCGTCAAAGACACGGGCAACGTCGACACGGAGGGTATTAAGGCACTCGACGGCGTGATGGGCCTGGTCGAGGACGACACGATGCAGATCGTGCTGGGTCCGGGCAAGGTGAATAAGGTGCTCGAGGAGTTCTCCAAGCTCACCGGCCTTGCGAAAGGCGTTGCTGACGAGAGCGTGGTTGACGCTGCGGCCACGAACAAGGCCGCGCAGAAGGCCAAGTACGAGTCCAAGCCGGTTCAGGCCTTCCTCAAGAAGATTTCCAATGTCTTCGTCGCCCTGCTTCCCGGCATCATTGCGGCTGGCCTCATCAACGGTATCTGCAACGTCATTAACGTCTCGACGGCAGGCGCGCTTGCAGGCGAGTGGTGGTACCAGGGCATTCGTTCCATGGGCTGGGCCCTGTTTGCCTATTTGCCCATCTTGGTGGGCTATAACGCGGCACGTGAGTTTGGTGGCTCCGCTGCGCTGGGCGGCATCGCCGGCATGATGTGTATCGCCAACAGTGCCATGCCCCTGCTTGCGCCTGGCGCGGCTGATCCTGCCACTGCCATTCTGCTGCCGCTCACTAATGCGCAGTACAACCCCGCAGCGGGCGGCATGATCGCGGCTCTCATCGCTGGTGCATTTTTTGCCTGGATGGAGCGTCAGATTCGCAAGGTTATGCCCAACGCACTCGACACGTTCCTGTCCCCGTTGCTGGTGCTCATCATCGGCGCCTTTGCTCTGATGCTCGTCATCCAGCCGGTTGGCGCATGGCTGACGACTGCCATCTTTAGCGTTTTGACCTTTATCTTCGAGAAGCTGGGCGTCCTGGGCGGCTATATCCTGTCGGCAGGCTTCTTGCCGCTGGTGTCCGTCGGCCTGCATCAGGCGCTCACGCCGATCCACGCTATGCTCAACGATCCCGACGGCGCTACCAAGGGTATCAATTATCTGCTGCCCATCCTTATGATGGCTGGCGGCGGCCAGGTCGGTGCCGGTCTGGCGCTGTACTTTAAGACCAAGAACGCCAAACTCAAGAAGTACGTCGCCGAGTCCATTCCCGTTGGAATCCTGGGTGTGGGCGAGCCTCTGATGTATGCTGTTACGCTGCCGCTCGTTCGCCCGTTTGTGACGGCCTGCCTGGGTGCCGGATTTGGTGGCGCGCTCGCGGCGCTGCTTCACATCGGCACGGTTTCTCAGGGCGTTTCCGGTCTGTTTGGCCTGCTGATCGTCGTTCCTGGCCAGCAGCTCGGCTACGTTGCCGCTATGCTGCTTGCCTATGCCGCCGGCTTTGTCCTGACGTGGCTCTTTGGCGTCGACGAGCAGAAGATCAACGAGTTCTTTGGCGAGTAGTTTGATATCGCGAGCCGTGTTACTCAGAACTCGCGGCGCGCGGCAGATTTCTTGATGCTATGGTTGTGCCGGCGGGGCTAACTGCTCCGCCGGCCTTTTTTAAAGGAGCGTTGAAGCGTGAAAACGGGTATTTCGATTTATCTTTCCAGTCCTCTGCAGGATATTGAGCGGACGATTGAGCGTGGTGCCGCGGCGGGTGCACGCTATGCGTTTACCTCGCTGCATATTCCCGAGGATGGGGGAGCGGCGTATGCCGATAAGGTTCGCCAGGTGCTGTCGCTGCTTTCCGCTCGCGGTATTGCGCTCATTGCCGATGTGGGGCCGCGCACATGCGATTTGCTGGGCCTTGAGCGCATGGAGGACTTGCGTGATCTGGGACTGGAGTACCTGCGCTTGGATTATGGCTTTAGTGCCCAGCGGGTCGCGGAGCTGTCCGGTGTATTTCGCATTGTGGTTAATGCATCGACGGTGAGTTCTGATGAAATCGCATCGTGGCGAGAAGCCGGTGCCGATGTGACTCGTTTTGCCGCCTGCCACAATTTTTATCCCAAGCCTTATACCGGTTTAGCTCTGGAGGACATTGCTCGGACGAATCTTCGTCTTGCGGCGCTTGGCTTCGAAATCATGGCTTTTGTGCCGGGTGATGCCAACGTTCGCGGGCCGGTATTCGAGGGACTGCCGACGGTTGAGGCGCAGCGCGGTCGCGCGTCAAAGGTTGCCCTCAACATGCTTGAGCTCGCACATGGCGCCGATTGCGACATTGTTTTGGTCGGCGACCCCGATCTTTCCGAAGCGGGTTGGGCACAGTTTGCTCAAGTTTCTGCCGGATACGTGGATTTGCAATGTGAGCTTGAGTCCGGCTATGCCTATGTACGTGGGCAGATTCATCACGACCGGCCCGATTCGAGCACCCTCATCTTTAGGTCTCAGGAGTCGCGCACGACGCTTAAGCCGGATTCCGTGCCGACGGATACCGGTGCCGGCCTGCCGCGAAAGGCGGGGTCGATCGCTGTGAGCAATAGCGGCTATGGGCGCTACGAAGGCGAGCTTGAGATTGCGCGGGTCGATCTTCCCGGTGACGAGCGCATGAACGTTGCGGGCCATATCAAGCCCGAGGCAATGGAGCTGTTGCCGTTCATCAAACGCGGATTCGGGGTACGGTTCGTTTAGCATGTGACCCGTGGGCTACAATTGCCTCATCATGCGAAGGCGCCTCGTATGGTGTGTACCTGCGTTGGCTGATCTATATTCGGAGGATTCCCATGGCAGTGCTGTTTGTTGAATATCCCAAGTGTTCGACCTGTAAAAAGGCCAAGGCATGGCTGGACGAACATGGGGTTGAGTATATCGACCGCGATATCGTTACGGACAATCCCACGGCCGATGAACTTGCGACCTGGATTGCTCGTTCGGGGCTGCCGGTGCGACGCTTCTTTAACTCGTCGGGCATGAAATATCGAGAGCTTGGTCTGAAAGCGCGCCTGGATGCAGGTATGACGGACCAGGAATGCTGCGAGCTGCTGGCGACTGACGGCATGCTGGTTAAGCGCCCGCTGCTGGTGGGCGACGACTTTGCGATCCCCGGCTTTAGGGAAGCGGCTTGGACCGAGGCGTTGCTGTAGCGGCTTCGGAAAGTGCGTCCCATTTTGAGTGCTGATTCTGGGATGTGCTTTCCGGTTGAGGGCTCTATCGGAAATGACATCCCGTTTCGAGCGCTGATTCTGGGACACGGTTTCCGGTTGAGGGCGCGACGGGAAAGTGGGGACCAGTTTGAGCTTGAAATCTGGGATGCGCTTTCTGCCGGCGGGCCTACTCCAGGGCGGGCCTGCCCCAGTCAGTCCTTCAGCTGCGCCCATTCGTGTGGGTCGTAGATCTTTACGTGCTTGTCGGGCGTGTCGCTCCAGTACTCTTCGTCCATAAAGGGCAGGTATGCCTGAATGCCGGGGCAGATAAACGGAATTCGTTGCCGCTGCAGGCGCTCGCGCTGCCGCCGCTCCAGATTCGTCTCGGATATGACGGTCGGCATGCCGGACAGCTCGACGAGGCTTGCCTGGATGCGCTTGAGGTCGGGGAGCGCCGCATACCATGACGTCCGCATGATCAAAAATGAGGTGCGGCGGTAATTTGCCTGCATCACCGTGATGGCGGGGCACAGTGTGGGATGGATTTTGTCCCGTTCGGGCCAAAGGTCATCAGTAATCTCGAGGCCTAGGGTCTCCCATAGGTAAT
This sequence comes from Collinsella sp. OM07-12, assembly GCF_003438275.1. Taxonomy (NCBI): domain Bacteria; kingdom Bacillati; phylum Actinomycetota; class Coriobacteriia; order Coriobacteriales; family Coriobacteriaceae; genus Collinsella; species Collinsella sp. OM07-12. The sequence continues at coordinate 3,296 of NZ_QSTQ01000014.1, read as the reverse complement.
CAAACTCTTCGTCCATGGCGCCTCGATATCTACGCGATTATTGATACTTCGATTGTGTTGCCTGGTGCTATCGTTTTCGCGTTAGTATCTGCCAACGGCTGACGGCTAACGCTCGCGGCGTTTTGCCCTTCGTGTACAGCGGTCGGCTTCACAGGTCCTTCACGGGCTGGCTAAAATCAGGCCAATTTTAAAAAAGTCAAAATTGGGGCTTGCGTCACGGCGAGACTTCCCGTATATTTCTTTCTTGCGCAAAGGCACAGCCGAGCGCAGCGGTGCAGTCATTGGGATGTCGTCTAATGGCAGGACAGCGGATTCTGGTTCCGTCAATGGGGGTTCGACTCCCTCCATCCCAGCCATTGCATTTGCTACATATGGCCCGTTCGTCTAGCGGTTTAGGACGCCGCCCTCTCAAGGCGGAGATCACCAGTTCGAATCTGGTACGGGCTACCACAAATTGAATGCCCGGGCCTCGCAAGAGACCCGGGTTTTGTGTATACACCGCATGTGTGGAATGAGCCGCGTTTCACCTGGACCGAGGAGTTGCCATGGACCTGCCCGTCAGCCTACAAGACATTACGTATGCCGAGAATTACCTGGCGCAGGGAGACCTGGCCACGGCGACGCCGCTGCTGGAGCGTTTGGTGGAGCTCGCCGAGGAGTATATCGATGCCGAGTGCAAAACGGAGGAGAACCGCCAGTACTTTAGCTTCGATAGCAAGTTTGAGCGCCTGGCCTACCGCCGCGTGGAAAAGGATCCACGCGAGCTGGTGCAGGTCGAGGTGCCCTTTGATCGCCTGTACTCCGACATGGCGTTTGCCTACATCCGTCAGCAGGATTATGTGAGCGCCCGCAATGCCTTGATGCAGGCCGTGCGCTGGGACCCCATGAACTGCAACTACCGACTGGATCTGGCCGAGCTGTTCCGTGCGCTCGAGGACAAGCAGGAATGGGCTTCGCTTTCGTTTTCGGTGCTGGAGCGTGCGAGTGACGGCAGGTGCGCCGCCCGCGCCTACGCCAACTTGGGCCAGTACTTTTTGGAGCCCGAGACCGAGAACGTCTCGGCGGCCGTGGGTTGCGCACGTCTGGCGCTGCGCTTGGCCCCTGGCGATTCACATACGACGCGCTTGCTCAGCAAGATCCATACCACCTATCCGGATGCCGCCGACGAGAGTGATGAGCATGTGATGGGCGAGCTGGCGTTGCAGGGCGTACCGACCTCGCCTTCGGCCGAGATTGCCATTTGTCTGATTATGTGTGCGACCGACGCTGCGAGCGACGGTGACAAGCAGGAGGCTACGCGCCTGACGGTCCGTGCCCGCGACCTGGTGGGCGAGGAGGCATGTGCGGCGATCATTAAGCTGGTGCGCGAAAGCGATGCCGAGCTCAACGCCGAGCGCAAGGCCAAACGCGAGGCCGCGAGCGGGAAAGCCGATGACGCCGAGGAGGCCGGCGATGCCCAGTAAGCGCGAGCGCAAGCTCATCTCCAAGAATCGTTCGGCGCATCACGAATACTTTATCGACGAGACGTTCGAATGCGGCATTGAGTTGAGCGGTACCGAGGTCAAGTCGATTCGCGAGCGCGCCTGTCAGATTACCGATACTTTTGCGCTGATTCGCGGCGGCGAGTGCTGGCTGGTGGGTTTGCACATCCATCCCTATAGTCACGGTGGCGTGTGGAACCGTGATCCCGATCGCCGGCGCCGTCTGCTGCTGCATCGCAAGGAGATTGATTTTCTTGACGGCAAACTACGCAACCGCGGTTATGCACTGGTGCCGCTCGAGCTCTACTTTAATACCGATGGTCGCGTTAAGCTGCTGTTGGGCCTGGGCCGTGGCAAAAAGCTCTACGACAAACGCGAGGACATGGCCAAACGTGACGTTCAGCGCGAAATCGATCGCGCGCTTAAGGAGCGTAATCGCTAAGAGTTGATATCCGGGCGGGGAGGGATATTCATCCATCACTGTTGTCGTACTCCCGGTCTGCTCCTCGCAAGTTGCGGTGGAATAGTTCCTGTTTGTTGGGTATCCAGGCTTAAACAGGGACTTTTCACCGCAGCTGCGTGTGTCTCATTTTTCTTACCGTTCTGACACATATGTCTCATTGGGGGTATATACATCTGCAAGGCTCAATTCCGAGTTAGGGGAGTGGTCGTTTTGGATAAAACTGCGTTCTTTACGATGCCGTGCGGGCTGTATGTGGTGAGTGCCGCGGCAGATGGGTCGCGCGCCGGCTGCATTATCAACACCGCGGTGCAGGTGACGTCCACGCCGCCGCGCATTTCGGTTGCCGTGAACAAGGAAAATGTCACGTCTAGCGTTATCTCGTCTGCCAAGGCCTTTGCGCTGACCGTGATCGATCAGACGGCCGATATGCCCTACATTGGTAACTTTGGATTCCGTACCAGCAGCAACTATGACAAATTTGCCAAGTACGAGACGCGCGAGACCGCACTGGGCATGCCCTATGTTCCCGAGCATGCGGCAGCCTTGTTTAGCTGCCGTTTGATCGACACAGTGGATGTGGGCACGCATCTACTGTTTATCGGCGAGGTCGAGGATGCCGAGCGCCTGAGCGACGAGACGCCGCTCACCTACGATTACTACCATAAGGTCCTGAAGGGCAAGACGCCGCCCAAGGCGTCTTCGTACCAAGGGTAGAAATGCGGTAAAACTTCTTGCATTATATTATTAAGAATATATACTAATTAAGCAAAGTACATCAGCAGCCACGTTCGAGAGGAGAACATCATGGCCGAGGAAAAGAAGACGTACAAGTTCGTGTGCACCGTTTGCGGTTACGAGGTAGAGGTCGACACGCCCGAACTGCCCGAGGATTACGTGTGCCCGGTGTGTGGCGTCGGTCCCGATCAGTTTGAGCTCGTCGAGGAGTAGCTCGTAGACACACGACTTGCAGCAACATATAGCTCTGTCCAAGGGCCCCGGTCGGATATCCCGGCCGGGGCCCTTTTCCTCCGTCCCCAAGGGATCACGGCTGCTATAGCCGATCCTGTCTGTTGTGAGTCCGGCCGACCTTTTGTCTTAACCTGCAACATCTAACGGCTCAAAACGGGTCTTCCTGTTACAGAACGAGACAAACCAAAACCATCATTCTCAAAATCTCAATCTATAACATTTAGGCACGTAAACCCCCTCTACTTGTTACAGATCGAGACAAAAGGTTGGGGCTGAAGAAATATCTCGTTGTGTTAGACCGCTTTGGATACTGGGACTTTTCCTATAATCTTTCTTGCTTAGATAGCAGGCGAAAGCGAAGGAGCTCCTATGGTCACCAAGGA